>JABZGO010000160.1 GCA_015259305.1 Alloprevotella tannerae
TAGGCCGAAGATTCATTGTTTCACGCAGGTAGGTTTAGAAAAGTGTGAGCTGCTTCACTTCTGCTTCCCCATCCATCACAAACTCCATATTGATAGAGGGTTTTGTATCGTAGAAAGCATAAGCCGCCATTCCTGCCAAAAGGTTTACAATAAAATTTGAGATACTTCTGTGGCGGGTATGAACAATCTGTGCCACGTTCTTGAGCATATCGTTGATGGTCTCGATAATGCTTCTTTTGCGGAGCATGATTTTGTCGTGCACATCCATTAAGCGGTTCTTCATATTAGTGCGTATTCCCGTGACGATGTGAACTCCCCTATCGAAGAGTGAAGCAAAAAGAGATTGTGAAATGTATCCCTTGTCCGCATAGAGTTTTCCGAATAAATCCTTAGTCAAGTTGTTGAAAACCTCCGGATTACGATCGTCCACATTGGCTTTGGTGAGTGCAAAGTTGAGTAATTCTCCTCGTTCATTACACAACAGATGCAGCTTAAAACCATAGTACCACCCCATCGTACTTTTCCCTTTATGAGCATAGCCCTTGAAGACACGATTGGAATACTCACGCTTGTTTTCGCACACAGGAATACGCCTCGAATCGATAAAAGTAATCCCCGTACATTCTCCCATCAAAGCTAATTTAAGGAAGAGCAAAAGTGGAATCGCCACTCGTGGCATACGTTCCACAAATCGGGTATATGAAAGTAGGTGGGGAAACTCATCTTTTTAGTTCTCGACAGACGTAGAAGAGATAGAAATGTTTGAAATTGCGAAACGTATTGCTGTGGAACAAGACAAGAATGGTAATCATTTCTGCATCGCTCATTCTTCCCTTTCTATTGCGAGTTTTAGGGGTGTTTGGAGAGGGATTTGAAAGCGAAAGTGCTTTTAGTGGCATAAAAGATAAAACAATCGAAAAAAGGAAGCGGAAGAAGGACAAATGTAAGGCAACATGCGTAGTTTTAATTACCTTTGCCTCATCATCTTTTAAGGTTAGTGCATAATATGAAAAACTCTCACACGGCCGGATTAGGTTGGAAGAACCTATATATCAGTACGACTTTCGACTTCATCTTCTTAAAACAGATTACAAAGCCGCTTCGTTGGCTCTTAGTCTTGCCTATGGGCTTTCTAACCATACTACTCACGCAGGCTACGTTGAACCTCATTGCACAAATCATATTAATACTAACGCACTATAATGATATTGTCGCCCTACTCTCTGCCGGAATAATGTGGGCCGTACAATATGCTTTGGCTATTGTTGTAATGACAGCAACTGCACCCGTTACTAGCAAAAAGAAATTTAAGTGGGGCTTCTTTCTCTCTTGTATACTTTGGCTCTTAGCAGCCAGTTCTACCTACCTTATCTTTAAATCGCTCAATGCTCAGTTTGTTATCAGCCGTCTACTTTGCATTTCGCTCTCTGCCGCTATTGGATTAAGTTATGGACTATATCTGATAAATAAGCGAATAAATCAGCATAAAGACTTTTATATCAAATCATAACCTATAATGGCATAAGTAGATCTTTTGCATACGATGATTGTCGTCCGGAGTGATTACACGACTGACGGCTGCAACATCACTTATCGTTTGATCCGGATAAAGAATTTCGATTTTATCGTCCTGCTCCGAATATAATTCTTTTGAAACGGCACGTGTTGTCACAAAATAATCAGCATCAGCCAAAGGAATTGTGAGTGCTGTAGCCACTCTTTCTTTCCATTCGTCCAACATGAATGGAGGTACGGAAGCGTCAAAGACTTCTACTTTAAAGAGATGGCGGTTAATAAAACCTTCAGCTAAAAGCGATAACACTTTATCGTCGCAATGTTGCCACACTTTAATAGCTGATAAGATGTCGCTGTCATCCAGTTCGGCATAATTATCCAACCAGCCAGCATACTTCTGCGGCTGATCCTTAGTCAAGAAAAACGAGAGCGCAGGCGAGGCAAACAATTTTTTCCCATTGCGCACCAAAGTTTGCGCCCTTCTTAACGTAGATCTCAATAGTTCTTCAGCAGCAACCACCGTTTTGTGGAGATATACCTGCCAATACATCATTCGACGAGACATCAAATAGTTTTCTACTGAGTACAATCCCTTATCTTCAACGACCAAGTGGTCGTCAAAGACATTCAAGGTTCTAAGAATACGGGCTGCCCCGATATTTCCTTCTCTCACCCCCGTATAAAAGGAGTCACGACAAAGGTAATCCAAGCGATCTACGTCCAACTGACTGCAAATAAGTTCGTGGAGATATGGCTTCTTGCAACCATCCGAAAGAAGCTCTATAGCCAGCGTCAACGCCCCCTTAAACTCATCATTTATCTGCTCGATCATTCGCAAAGTAATATTTTCGTGCGTCACGCCTGGCAAGAACACGCGCTCAAGCACGTGAGAAAAAGCACAATGTCCAATGTCGTGCAACAAGATAGCAGCTTGTGCAGCCTCCACTTCTGCATCAAAAATAAATACTCCCTTTTCCGCTAAAGTTCTCAAGGCCTCGGACATCAGATGATAGGCACCGATAGAATGCTGCAAGCGCGTATGAACCGCACCCGGATAAACCAAAGAAGAAAGGCCTAGTTGGCGAATGCGACCTAAGCGCTGAAACAGCCGATGATTCACGATATCGGTTAAAACGCCACGAGCAATGCGCGTGAAGCCGTAAACCGGATCATTGATAAGAAGAGGAGATTTATGAAGAAATGATTTATCCAAAACTAAAGTTTATTTCTATTCGGCAAAGATAGCTCAAATCTTTTTCTTACTTTTGCTTTCTCAATAGGAAACGTATTATTTACGTCATTTGCTATGCTTACAATCAAACAAATCAGAGAAGATAAAGAGGCCATTATACGCGGTCTTGAGAAAAAGCATTACCCCAATGCAAAAGAAGCCATTGAGGCTGTCTTAGCTATTGATAATAAGCGAAAAGAAGCTCAAATGCAATTAGATGAGCTACTTAATCGTATTAAAACACTCTCCAAGCATACCGGCGACTTGATGAAGCAAGGGCTAAAAGAGGAGGCTGAAAAGACAAAAGGAGAAGTAAGCTCCTTGAAATCAAAAACGCAGACGTTTGAAGAAGCGATGAAGCAGGCACAAGAAAATCGCACAGAATTACTTTATCAGATACCAAATGTGCCCTATGATGAAGTGCCCGAAGGAAAAGACGCCAACGATAACATAATTGTGAAAGAAGGCGGAAAGATGACGTCTATTCCAGAAAATCCTCTACCCCATTGGGAACTGGCAAAGAAATATAACCTGATTGACTTCGATCTTGGTGTTAAGATCTCCGGTGCCGGCTTCCCGGTTTACATAGGTGAAGGAGCTCGCCTTCAGCGTGCACTTATCAACTTCTTTCTTGACGAAGCGCGCAAGGCCGGCTATACGGAAATAATGCCACCAATCGTCGTCAATGCTGCTTCTGGCTACGGGACAGGTCAGCTGCCGGATAAGGAAGGTCAGATGTATCATTGCGAAGTGGATGATCTCTACTTAATCCCTACGGCAGAAGTTCCCGTAACTAACATCTATCGAGATGTGATCTTGGATGAAAAGAATCTGCCCATTAAAAATTGTGCTTACACCGAGTGCTTCCGCAGAGAAGCCGGCAGCTATGGAAAGGACGTACGCGGACTTAATCGTTTGCACGAATTTTCTAAAATCGAACTTGTGCGCATTGATAAGCCTGAACACAGCAAGCAAAGTCACCAAGAGATGTTGGATCACGTGGAAGGTTTGCTACAAAAACTCGAACTGCCCTACCATATATTATTATTGTGTGGTGGCGATATGAGCTTTACCTCTTCTATTTGCTACGACTTCGAAGTATATAGCGAGGCGCAAAAGCGCTGGCTTGAGGTTAGTTCGGTTTCCAATTTTGATACTTATCAAGCGAATCGGCTACAATGTCGCTATCGTAAGCAAGATAAGAAGATTGAACTTTGCCATACGCTAAATGGATCAGCACTCGCCTTGCCGCGCATTATGGCTGCACTTCTTGAAAACTTTCAAACGCCTGACGGCATTCGCATTCCTAAAGCATTACAACCTTACATGGGATGTGAGATTATAAAATAAACGTGAGCAGGATATTGGCCATTGACTATGGGAAAAAGCGGACGGGTATAGCGGTTACAGACATCCTACAAATCATACCCAACGGCCTGACCACTGTTGCAACCCACGAGTTGTTGAATTTCTTAAAGGCTTATACTACAAAGGAGGATGTGGAGCGTTTTGTAATAGGATTGCCACGCCAAACAAACGGAAAGCCGTCAGAGAATTTTCCCCGTGTTGAGGCTTTTGCTAAACAATTGGAGCAACATATCCCAACAATCCCTATAACTTTCTATGACGAGCGCTATACTTCAACCTTAGCTCATCAGGCAATGTTAGCGGGAGGTTTAGGAAAGAAACGCCGCCAAGAGAAAGCATTAGTTGATGAAATAAGTGCGTGCATTATCCTCCAATCATATATGGAAAGTAAGAAAATATGATCCTACCAATTTATACTTACGGACAACCGGTCTTAAGAAAAGTAGCTCAAGACATTGAAGCAGACTTCCCCGACTTGAAGCAACTTATAGAAGATATGTATGAGACGATGGACAAAAGCGATGGTGTCGGCTTAGCAGCGCCTCAAATAGGGAAAGCCATC
>JABZGO010000161.1 GCA_015259305.1 Alloprevotella tannerae
ACACAACGCCGCGTTGTAAAAGATAGCGAAGTGCAACTTGCGCTACGCTTTTCCCATACTTTCTTCCTATCTCTGCTAAGGTTTCGTTGTTGAAGAAATCATTCTTTCCTTCTGCAAATGGTCCCCAAGACATAATTTGGCAACCATACTTTTCCATATATTCTTGTGCCGTAATCTGCTGATTAAATACGTGCGTCTCCACCTGATTGACAGCAGGCTTTACCTCTACGTGCGCCTGAATATCAATAAAACGATCGGGATAGAAGTTACTCACGCCGATAGCTCTAACTTTTCCTTCATGGTAAGCACGTTCCATAGCGCGATAAGTGCCATAATAATCGCCAAATGGCTGATGTATAAGAAGAAGGTCAATGTAGTCGGTTTGCAACTTCTTTAGACTCTCCAAGATAGATGCGTATGCCTTTTCCTCACCGGCATTGGAAATCCAGACCTTTGTTACGATAAAAAGCTCTTCACGAGGTACACCACACTTAACAATGGCGTTACCTACGCCCTCTTCATTATGATAGATCTGCGCCGTATCTATCATTCTATATCCTACGCTAATGGCATCTAATACGCAGCGCTCAGCTTCTGCCGGTTCTACCTGATATACACCATAGCCCACTTGTGGCATTTTTAGCCCATTGTTCAATGTTACGTAAGTCATGTTTGTTTTCGCTTATTTTGTTTGTTTTTTCTGATTGCAAATATAGCAAAGTTAAGCTATAAACCAATAGGAGCAGTATTGGTTAAATAGGTAAAAATAGAGACGGCAAGCGCATAGATTGGTTGCAATCTACGCAGAGCGTTGTCGTAATATGTGTAAATAATTAGTGTGGAAATGTTGTCATTCGATTTTTCACCGTGGTGAAAAAAGCGTGTCACCACGGTGAGGCTGATTTTTCGCCACGGTGAAACAAAATTATCACCACGGTGAAAATTCAATCAGATGCGTATGTAAGAGTTGCGATAACTATCTAAAATCTTTGAGAATGCGCACAGAAGAATCGGTTTCAAGTATCGTTCTTTAACTAGAAAGAAGAGTGCGGGGCTTCGATTATGGGAAAGGGAAAAGATAGCCCTTTGCTGCTTAAAAATGATAGCTGTTTATAGGGTGGACTAAGAGGCCGCTTTACCGCAATGTGTTCGACAAAAAAGAGAGCGTGCCAATCGGCACGCTCTCTTCAAGGGATATGTTGTAGTAAATTATCCTCCAAAATTGTCATACATAATGCTTTCAGGCTCTACGCCAAGACTGTCGAGCATCTTAACAACAGCGTTAGACATCGGACCGGGACCACACATGTAGTACTCGATATCTTCTGGCGCTTCGTGGTCTTTGAGGTATTCTTTCATCATTACTTCGTGCACGAAGCCCGCAGTATATTTCACGCCGGCTGCATCCGCTTCCGGATCGGGGCGGTCAAGTGCCAAGTAGAACTTGAAGTTGGGGAATTCCTTTTCTAATTCTAAGAAATCTTTTAAGTAGAAGACTTCTGACAAAGAGCGTGCACCATAGAAATAGCTCATTTTACGATCACGTGTATTGAGCGTCTTTGTCATGTGCATAATCTGTGCGCGGAGGGGAGCCATACCGGCGCCGCCACCGACCCAAATCATTTCCTTCTTACTGTCGAAGCGCGGATGGAAGTCGCCATAAGGACCACTCATCATAACTTTATCTCCGGGTTTAAGCGAGAAGATATAGCTGGATGCGATACCCGGCATAACGTCCATCATACCTCCACCTTGGCTCTTAGGACGGAAAGGAGGCGTTGCGATACGTACCGTCAGCATAAAGCGGTCGCCTTCTGCCGGATAGTTGGCCATTGAGTAGGCGCGTATAGTAGGCTCGGTATTTTCACACTTGAGGTTGAAAATGCCAAATTGCTCCCAAGTTTTAATATAGCGCTCGCCGATAGAGGCCTTATCAATGTCTTTATCGAAGTCCATCTTGAACGTGGGGATCTTAATTTGTGCATAAGAGCCGGGAATGAAGTCCATATGTTCTCCTTCAGGAAGAGCGACAATAAACTCTTTGATGAAAGAAGCTACATTGTTGTTGGAAACAACGGTACATTCGTATTCTTTTACGCCTAAAACGCTCTCAGGTACTTGGATAGAGATGTCTCCCTTTACTTTACATTGGCAGCCGAGACGAAATCCTTCTTTGATTTCTTTACGCGTGAAGTGGCCTTTCTCAACATCGAGAATTTCACCTCCGCCTTCGACAACTTGTACTTTACACTGGCCGCAAGATCCCTTACCACCGCAAGCAGAGGAGAGATATACACCATTTTCAGAGAGAGTGGAGAGGAGTGAGCTACCTTGAGCTACTTCTACCTTCTCTTTATCGTTAATGGTGATAGCAACCGTTCCGCTCGGCATAAGGTAGCGCTTAGCCGTTAAAAGTATGACCACGAGAACGAGAATGATCCCGAGGAAGACTGCAATACTGCTTATAATAAATGTAATGTCCATCGTGATTTAGATTTTCAAGCCGCTAAAGCACATAAATGCCATTGACATCAGGCCTACCGTTATAAATATAATACCTAATCCTTGCAAAGGTCTGGGGACATTCGTGTAAGCCATCTTTTCACGAATCGCTGCTAAAGCGACGATGGCCATCAGCCAGCCAATACCTGAACTAAAGGCATAGATAAATGCATCAAATAATGAGCCGATATATTGCGAGCTCGTAGGATCCATGTCTATACGCTGCTGCATAAAGAGAGAGGCACCCATAATAGCGCAATTGACGGCAATCAAAGGTAGGAAGATTCCTAAAGCGGCATAGAGGGAGGGCGAAAATCGCTCTACAAACATTTCTACCAGCTGCGTTATACCTGCAATAACAGCAATGAAGAGTATGAAAGAAAGGTAAGTAAGATCTACGTCGCCAAAGATGCCTCCCGGTTGTAATACTTTCGTTTGCAGTAAGTAGTCGATCGGTACTGTAACCACTAAGACGAATGTTACGGCAACTCCTAAGCCGAAAGAGGTCTTTACATTTTTGCTTACAGCCAAGTATGAGCACATACCCAAGAAGGAAGCGAATATCATATTATCCACAAAAATACTGCGGACGAAAAGACTAAGTGCGTGTTCCATTTTGATTATGAAATTGACTGTTAATTATTCAGATCTTCTTCTTTTACGATACTTCTGTGCGCCCAAATGACACAACCTAAGATGATCAAAGCCATTGCGGGCATCGTCATCATACCATTGTCAACGTAGCCTGCATCGTAGAAGCTTTGCGGTATGATAGAGAGGCCGAAGAGTGTGCCGCTGCCAAAAAGCTCTCTCACACCACCAACGATCACTAAGATCCAAGCGTAGCCCAGGCCGTTGCCGATACCATCAAGGAAGCTCTCCCAAGGTTTGTTCATCATTGCAAAAGCTTCGAGGCGCCCCATCAAGATACAGTTGGTAATGATAAGGCCGACGTAGACGCTAAGCTGTACGCTTACATCATAAACGAAGGCTTTGAGGATCATACTCACGATCGTAACCAATGCAGCTACGACAACAAGCTGAATGATGATACGAATACGATTCGGGATAGTCTTGCGTATCAGTGAAATAATTACGTTGCTGAATGCAGTGATCACCGTAACGGATAAACCCATTACTATTGCAGGCTCCAGCTGCACAGTGACTGCAAGTGCAGAACAGATACCCAAGACCTGTACTAAGATCGGGTTGTTTAAGTTTAACGGTCCGGAGAATATTTTGCGATTCTCTTTTGAAAATAAGCTGCCCATTACTTGTCGTTATTTTGTAAAAAGGCTTTGTAGAAGCCCAAGTATTCTTTAATCATATTCTCAACCCCATTTGTGGTCAACGTAGCTCCGGTAATGCCATCACACTGAGTAGTATTGTCAGTGGCAGTGCCGGCTTTTACGACTTTCAACGTAACGTCGCCGTTGTCGCTATAAGCGTGCTTCTTTTGAAAAGCATTTTGGAAGTCTTCTTCCTTAATACGCGAGCCAAGGCCGGCAGTTTCACTTTCGTGATCAAAATAGGTTCCAAAGACGGTCTTCTTGTCTTTGTTGAGCGCAATGAATCCCCAGATCGGTCCCCAAAGACCTTTACCTACCATTGGGAGAACATATTTTGTCTCTCCATTGACCTTACATATATATATAGGTAGGTTGTCTTTTGACATATCCTTTCTGCTAACCGTGAAGCCATCTTTGTCCTTCTGCACGCCATCTTTAAGGATATTGCCTTGAGATGTGATGATTTCATCAGCGACCACTACTTCTTTGTATTTCTCTTCGACTTGCTCTTTGCTGACGTTTCTGATGTTGAGCGCAGCTAAGATCTGCTGCTTTTTGTCGATGCGCTCGTTGGCTTCTGAGCGGCTCTTCAATGCGCTATAGCAGAAAGCTAAGAGGAAAGCGACAATTACTACGACAACAATTGAGTAAACAATCGTATAAACGTTGCTGTTAGTATTCAGTTTCATAGCGTATTACTTTTAGCGCGTTTAGCTCTCATCTTAATGTTGCTTTCTACGAAGCAATAGTCAATGAAAGGAGCCCATACATTCATAAACAAGATAGCCAGCATCATACCTTCGGGGAAACCGGGGTTTAAAACGCGGATGACGATGGCCAATGCACCAATGATGAAGCCATAGATGAATTTTCCCTTCT
>JABZGO010000162.1 GCA_015259305.1 Alloprevotella tannerae
AGATTACGCCGTGCTCACTCAGCAAGCGGGCACGCAGGAGTAGCGAGACGAAGTGTCCGGCAGCGTAAGAGAACATCGAAGCTTCGTCATAATCGCCATAAGCGTGGAGCGAATCGACATTGAAATACTGCCAAGACAGGCCGTAGATTTCATTCTTACGCTCGAAAAAGGGCGTAAAATCTATGAGTACGGCCACCGGTTCTCCCGGAACATTCCAACGCCCTATCCTTACAGACAAACCGGCATCGGCTGCGGTTTTGCGCCAAGCGGGATAGAGGCGCTTATCTTCTGTAAAATCAGGATTCTCTTTGTCTTTCCAAACATCAGGACCAATGAATACGAGGTGTTTGCCCATCGTAGCGCTCAAAACCTTGGCGCGAGAAGAAAGGACGGTGTAGATGCCGCCCACTTTATTGCAAACTTCCCAACTTGTTTCAAATATCCATTCAGGTTTTATCATCATTTTCACCGCTACATAATCATTTTGTACGGCAAATTTACTACTTTTCGAAAATAAACGGCAAGTCTTTGCGCTAAGAATAAAGCGTTTTATCATTTCGAACTCTTATTTTGCATTGTCGAGATATAAAAACGCAGCGCAAAAATATTTTTTTTGCAGACCTCACGCACAAAACCGACAGTACGAAGCAGGACTTCATCGTCTTTCTATGCTGATTTTTAAGGCAAAAGGGGGCATTTGAGCGGGCGTTGGTCGGATATTATTTTCGTTTGCTGCCACCAAACCATCGTTTGCTGCCACCAAACCATCGTTTGCTGCCGCCAAACGATGCACAAAGCAGTCGGGCGGCCTCAGATACGCGTGGCGCTCGCCGATGATCCAATGGTGATAGGCAGGGCGTCTGTTGAAGTAGACCTTACTGCGAAGGGATGCCTCGGAGCGCAAACGAAAAATAGCGCCGAACCACCCTTGCGAGGAAGTTTGGCGCTATTGTCTTCTAAAAAATTAAATCAGCGAGTAGCGGCAGCAGCTTCGATGCCTGCTCGATACCAATCGAAAAGGCGCTCAATGCCTTCGTCAATCTCTATTTGATGGTGCCAGCCCAGCGCGTGTAGCTTCTTTACGTCGGTCAATTTGCGTGGTGTGCCATCGGGCTTGGAGCTATCCCAAACGATTTCACCTTCAAAGCCTACGGCAGCTTTGATCTTTTCGGCCAAATCCTTGATTGTGATTTCGCGGCCCGAACCGACGTTGATGTGACAGTTGCGAATCTCTTCTGCAGTTGTGTCATACGTATCTTGAAAGTCGACATTTAGCAATACGTGAACGCTAGCATCGGCCATTTCTTCGCTCCAAAGAAATTCGCGCAGCGGCTTGCCCGTGCCCCAAAGCGTGACGCGGCCGGGTTCAATGCCATATTTGCTCAAAATATTGGTGATTGCTGCATCGTCGGCTTGCCCATCTACACCTTCTACGGGGCGCAGGTTGAGATCGTTGCGCACGGCTGACCGGTTTTCCTCACTCAGGAGGTGCGCAAGGTAGATTTTACGCATCATAGCCGGTAAGACGTGGCTCCGCTCCAAGTCGAAGTTGTCGTTAGGTCCATATAAATTGGTCGGCATAACGGCAATATAATTCGTTCCGTATTGCAGATTAAAACTCTCGCAAAGTTTTAATCCGGCAATTTTGGCAATGGCGTAAGGTTCATTCGTATATTCGAGTGGTGCCGTCAGGAGTTCCTCTTCGCGAATGGGTTGCTGCGCATCGCGCGGGTAGATGCAGGTGGAGCCGAGAAAGAGCAGCTTTTTCACACCGTGGCGGAAACTCTCCCCAATGACGTTCTGCTGAATCTGCAGGTTGCGATAGATGAAATCAGCCCGATACGTCAAGTTGGCCATTATGCCGCCGACGTAGGCTGCTGCTAAGACGACGGCCTCGGGCTGTTCTTGGTCGAAAAAATTGCGCACCGCTACGGCATCAAGCAAGTCCAGCTCCCGGTGTGTACGGCCGATGAGGTTGTGAAAACCGCGCTGTTGCAGGTTATTCCAAATGGCTGAGCCAACCAAACCTTGATGGCCGGCAACGTAAATCTTAGTGTGTTTATCTAACATGTTTCTTCATCAATTAATCGCTTGCCGAGTGTGGCAGATTCATGCGTCTTGCAAAAGTTTTTGTAACTCTTCTTGCAAAACTACGGCGTGGTTTCGGATCTTGTTCTTGAAAGCGTAGAGTAGCGTTACGCGCTGTGGATTTTCTTCCTTAATCTGCTGAGCCAGCGCCTTTAAGTCGGCCGATGCTTTCAGTTCTTCGCGATAAGCCGCGGCGAAACTTGTCCAGTTGTTTTCCGGATCTTCGTGAAACATCTTGCGCAGATCGGGTGTCGGCGTTACGGCTTTAGCCCAAAGATCATAGGGCACATTTTCCTTTTTCAACCCCCGAGGCCATAGTTTGTCTACCAAGATGCGCATACCGTCGTTTTCCGATACGCCATCGTAGACACGTTTAATGCATACTTCTATCATAAAGCAAAAAATCTGCAATCTTATATTGTAGACTGCAGATATAGAGATTTTTCTGTGAAGGCTTTAGTCCTCTTGGCTGCGCAATTTCTGCACGTAGATGGCACGTTCTTTTGCCAATCTCTTCAGCACTGACGGTTTGTCAAACTGCTGGCGAGCGCGGAGCTGCTTTACAACACCGGTTCTTTCAAACTTTCTTTTGAATTTCTTGAGGGCGCGTTCGATATTTTCGCCTTCCTTCACGGGTACGATGATCATGTTTTGATGCTATTTTATTGTTGTTTTGTATTTTCTACTGTTTGCAGTGTGCAAAATTAGGCATTTGTTTTATTCACAACAAATATTCTCCGTTTTTTTTCGTCCTAACGCCCCGAAATTTGGATTCGTTGGCTTGCTTTAAGACATCGGGCGCAATGTTTTTTCCGTCATTTTTTACCAATAAAGAGATGAGCCGGAACCGTTATATATAATAGATGAGTGGATAGACAGTTTTAATCAGCATAAATAGCTCGGGAAGACCTACAACGCTGGCCCTAAGGCAGTGAGAAAAAACGAAAGGGCCTCGAGAGTTGAATAAAAGAAAAAAGAATTTTAACATCGCACGGTAAAAATGCGAAACTTGACGATGCTTTTTGCGCCGAATTGCGGCTGTCTGTTTGCTTTGTACGCCTCCAAAAAAAATCTTAAATGAACGCGGATTTGCTTGGATTCATCGGAATTATTGCTTACTTTTGCCACGCAAAACGTTTCAAGGAGGCGTTTCGCCCGGACAAAGCTGTAAAATCACATTTGCTTTTATCTCAAAAGAACTTGCTGACGCCATAATTGGCACGGTAGAAAACTCCCCACGAAAAAATACATCTTAATATATGGCACTCTATTCCATAGATCAACTGCAACAAAAGAACGAAGAAGACTTGCGGAAAATCGCAGACGAATTGGACACCCCGAACAAAAAGAGCGATGATAAACAGACGCTGATTTACGACATACTTGACGCTCAAGCCGAGCAAACGGCAGAGCAAAAACAAGCTGCTCCAAAACACCGCCAACGCATCCAAAAGAAAGAGGCTGTATATACAGCTAATAGCGAAGGAGAAACGCAACGGCTAGAACAAAACTCGAGCGCGGCCACAAAACGCCGCCGCGGACGGCCGACGAAGGCAGAGTCGGAGGCGATGAGACAGGTTGCACACAAGAATGAACAAGCGAAAGCGGAGGAACAGACAGTGCCACCGATTCCGACCACAACTCCGGAAGAACCAACTGTAGAGCAAAAGGAAACGAAAGCGGAAGAAGTGCCCGATTTTATCAGTGAGCAGCTCTTCAAGCAGGCAGATATGGCGGCTTTGGCCGATGCGGTTTTAGATCTGGATGAAGTGAAGCAGCAATTAGAAGGTAAAAACGATAAGAAGGAGGAAGCAGAGTTGCTTCCGATGGCGTCCGAAGCACCGGCTGCAGGACCGGCGCAAGCTCCGACTGCGGAAGGCGCGCCACAATCTGAGGGTAAGGTGAATATGATTAAAGTGAACGATCACTTTTATATTACGAAAGATATTCCCGTTATTTACAATGATCCGATATATGACGAGCAACCGGAAGTAGCTCCCGTACAACGACCAAAATTTCGCCGTTTCAAAGACGATCCATTGGTTAATGCCGACGCAGAGACAGCACAGCCCGCACCCGTGCAAGAACCAGAACGACAGAAGCGCGCTGCAGCTGTACCGGCTCTGGTTTTGGAAGAAGAATTGCTGGACGGACGCGGCGTCTTGGAAGTGATGCCCGATGGCTTTGGCTTCTTGCGCTCATCAGATTATAACTACTTGACTTCGCCGGACGATATTTATGTGGCTGCCAACCAGATACGCCAATATGGTTTGAAGCAAGGCGACGTCGTAGAAGGTAAGGTGAGGATTCCGGGAAGCGGCGATAAATTTTTCGCGCTCCACCGCCTCGAGCGCATTAATGGCCTTGATCCTGCTGCAGTGCGTGACCGCGTGGCCTTTGAGCACCTTACGCCGCTTTTTCCTGAAGAGAAATTTAAGCTTTGCACAGTCCGCCACGATTCTCTTTCGTGTCGTATCGTGGATCTCTTTACGCCTATTGGTAAAGGCCAGCGCGCCTTGATCGTGGCGCAACCGAAAACGGGTAAGACTTGGCTACTGAAGGATGTGGCTAATGC
>JABZGO010000163.1 GCA_015259305.1 Alloprevotella tannerae
CATTTACAGACATCTGCGCCCGACGGTACAGAAAAACGACAGGCGTAAAGTATCCTTAAATTGGTTAAATATCGTATCATCCTACTATTTGTAGACTCAAAAAATATAATTTTGTACACAACAAAACAAGCGTTTCGAGCTGATACAACGGGCTCAGTCAGTCGATAAACGCTACTATCAAATCATTGCAGCCCACAAAGTTTTAAAAATTCAAACAATGAAAAGCATTTTAAAAATTTGCTTATTGAGTGGTTTGATCCTATCTATGGGATCTTGCAAATTCGCCGCTCGTCTTGGCGGTAAAGTAGCAGAAAAAGCAACGGAGGCGGCAACGTCTGAAGGAGGCGAACAACAGCTGACGGATGCAGAATATCTGCAAAAGGCAGAAGACGCTTTGCGAGAAATGCCGAAGTTTAAGGGCAAAAGCATCATGATCTTCCAAGAAGCTTTCTTCTACAATGATGGCCGCATCAAAACTTGTATTCAAGATCCTAACAATCCGGATAACATAGATCAATACGAATATTCCGGCGGCTCTTGGGGCGAACCTCAACCCGTGCAAATCTCCGGCGATGGTGAGATGAAAGATAACTTGATTCCCCTGGACAACTTTAAGTTTGTGACGGTGGCAAAGATTGCCAACACGTGGATGGAAAAAGCGAAGTCCGTGCCCGACTACGACGAAACGAAGAATCCGCTTACAATGGTTGGCATCAAGCTGAATACTATAAGTGGCAAACCATACATCACAGTTTCAACTATCGAGACAATGCGCGCTAAATATGACATCGAATTCAAGCTCGATGGCTCTTTAGCTTCTTTCAAAAAACAATAAGGTCTATACCTCATCACTTCATCGGCGAGCCCTCTGCACTACGATCGTGCAGACGGCTCGCCGATGGGCGTATATATCCCCAAAGGGGTGAGCCGCGCAAAGCTGCGAGGCAAAAACCCGCACAGACTAATCGTGATTTGTAGGCCTACGCCCGGCGTTTCCCACTTTTTTTGTCTATCTTAGCCTGCTAATTGTCGGCAAACGAAAACCGCGCAGCTGCAAAGCAGCCTTGGCACACGGCCGACACGGCTGATTCAGACAATAAAAAAATGATATATAATGCGATACAAATGGAACCTGAAGGAAACGGCACCGGAGCAAGCGGCTGAGGCCGCGCGCTTGGCCAAGGAGGCGGGCGTGCACCCCGTACTTGGGAAGCTCCTGCTGGATCGCGGACTAAACGACCCGCAGGAGGTGAAGCGCTTCTTCAGACCTCAGCTCACCGAACTGCACGATCCGTTTCTGATGGACGATATGCAGACGGCCGTGGACCGACTGAACCGCGCCATGCTGCAAAATGAGCGCGTGATGATCTATGGTGACTACGACGTAGACGGCTGCACGGCCGTAGCGCTCGTGTTTCGCTTCTTGCGCCAGTATTATTCTAACCTCGATACGTATATTCCGGACCGCTACAAAGAAGGCTACGGCATTTCGCGCGCCGGCGTTGACTATGCGGCAGAAACGGGCGTGCGCTTGGTCATCGTCTTAGACTGCGGCATCAAGGCGGTAGAGGAAATAGCTTACGCACGCAGCTTAGGCATCGATTTTATCATCTGCGATCATCACGTGCCGGGCCTTGAATTGCCGCCGGCCGTGGCCATTCTTAACCCGAAGCGCCTCGATAATCATTATCCTTACGCGCACCTTTCCGGTTGCGGCGTTGGCTTCAAGTTTATGCAGGCTTTCGCGATCAGCAATGGGATCGAATTTAACAAACTCGTACCCTTGCTGGATCTTTGCGCCGTCAGCATCGCCGCAGATATAGTGCCGATTATGGGCGAAAACCGCATCCTCGCTTGGCACGGCCTCCGGTGTCTCAATACGAACCCTTCGATCGGGCTGCAAGCCATCATCGAGGTGTGCGGACTGACTGAACACGAGCTGACAATGAATGACATTATCTTCAAAATCGGCCCGCGTATCAATGCCTCCGGACGTATTCAGAACGGGAAGGAAGCTGTGCGCCTACTGGTCGAACGCGATTATACGACAGCCTTGGAAATGGCGGGTAAAATCAACCTCTACAACGAGGCGAGAAAGGACATCGATAAGCAAATGACGGAACAAGCGGAGGACTTAGTGCGACATTTGCCCGACTTAGAACAACGCCGCGCGATCGTCGTCTATAACAAGGAGTGGCACAAAGGCGTGATCGGCATCGTGGCTTCGCGCTTGACGGAGCAATATTACCGACCGGCCGTCGTCTTGACGGAAAGTGAGGGCGTCGCAACGGGATCTGCGCGAAGCGTTTCGGGCTTTGATGTCTACAAAGCTGTGGCCGACTGCAGCGATCTCTTGGAAAACTTCGGCGGGCATACGTACGCCGCAGGCCTATCTTTGAAGGTCGAGAACGTGGCAGCCTTCACGAAGCGCTTTGAAGCCTACGTTGAAAAGCATATCCTTGACGAACAAACGCAGGCTTCGCTCGAAATCGACGCCGTCTTAGACTTCAAAGACATCAATTTCGGCTTCTACAAACAGCTGCGGCGCTTCTCTCCCTTCGGACCGGACAACGCGAAACCGCTCTTCTGCACAAAACACGTCTACGACTACGGCACGAGCAAGGTAGTAGGCCGCGGCCAAGAACATATCAAACTCGAGTTGGTCGACAATAAGAGCAACAACATTATGAATGGGATCGCCTTTGGGCAAAGTAGTCGGGCGAGATACATTAAAACAAAACGCGCCTTCGACATTTGCTACGCCATCGAGGAGAATAGCCACAAACGCGGCGACGTACAATTACAAATCGAAGACATACGCCCTTGTGAGTAGAGATAAGTTTGCCGAAATCTTAGGCGAATATTGGGGTTACGAAGACTTTCGCGGGATTCAGCGAGAGATAATTCAGAGCATCGCGGCGGGGCACGACACGCTCGGGCTTATGCCTACGGGCGGCGGGAAGAGCATTACGTTTCAGGTGCCCGCATTGGCTGCCGAGGGGCTCTGCCTTGTGATTACGCCGCTCATCGCTTTGATGAAGGATCAAGTGAGCCACCTGCGACAGCGCGGAATCAAGGCTTACGCCATCTATGCCGGCATGTCGCACGGCGAGATCCTGACCGTCTTGGACAATTGCGTTTACGGCGGGGTCAAACTCCTATATGTATCGCCCGAGCGTTTAGGATCGGACCTCTTCCTGGCGCGCCTCTCGCATATGAATGTGAGTTTCATCACCATAGATGAAGCTCACTGCATCTCGCAATGGGGCTACGACTTCCGCCCCGCGTATCGCCAAATCGCCACGGTACGCAAGCTACTCCCCGACGCCCCCATCTTAGCGCTCACGGCGACGGCCACACCTCGCGTGGCGGAGGACATTCGCCGGCAATTAGAATTTCGCCCGACGGGGCAAACCTTCCAAATGAGTTTTGCGCGCGACAATTTGAGTTATATTGTGCGCGCCACGGAAAACAAAGAAGCCGAACTGCTCCACATTCTCAACAGTGTGCGCGGTTCGGCCATCATCTATACGCGATCACGCGATGGCGCCCGCGAACTGGCGAAGGCGCTCAACGCGGCCGGCGTCAGCGCGTTCTATTATCACGCCGGCTTGACTAATCTTGACAAAGACGTGCGCCAAAAATCGTGGCAGCAAGGCCAAACGCGCGTGATGGTAGCTACCAATGCTTTTGGCATGGGGATTGACAAGGCCGACGTGCGCCTTGTGATCCACTTTGAAATGCCCGATTCCATTGAGGCCTACTACCAAGAAGCGGGTCGCGCCGGCCGAGATGGGAAGCGGGCCTACGCGGTCTTGCTCCACAGCAAGGCGGATAGCGGCAAACTCAAGCGGCGCATCAACGAAACATTTCCCGCGATCGACTTCATACGGCGCATTTACGATCATCTGGCTTACTATTATGAAATGGCCAAGGGCGATGGCGAAGGCATCACGCGCGAGTTTGACCTCGAGCGCTTTTGCCGCACGTACCGTTTCTTCCCCGTACCCGTCGTCAGCGCCTTAAACCTGCTGACGCGCGCCGGCTATTTGGACTACAAAGATGAAGATGAGAGTCAGTCGCGCGTAATATTCCTCCTGGATCGCGACGAATTGTATCGCTTGGACACGGGCGATGAAGAGGAAATCCTGATTCGATCGCTTTTGCGCAAGTATGGCGGACTCTTCAGCGATTATACGTTCATCCGCGAAGACGATTTGATGCACGACAGCGGACTCAGCCAACAAGCGGTCTATGAAGGGCTCAAGGACCTTACGCGCCGACGCATCCTCCACTACATCCCGCGCAAGAAAGTGCCGCGCATCACATACACCGTCCGCCGCCTTGACAGCAAAGATTTAGTCTTCACCGACGAAGTCTATGCCGACCGCAAGGAGGAATATAAAACACGCATCGAGAGCATAGCCGGCTATGCCGAGGAAGCAAAAGAATGCCGCAGCACCTTTCTCCTGCGCTACTTTGGCGAAGTGGCCGACCACGATTGTCAACACTGCGACATCTGCATCGGGCGCAAAAACAAGTCGATTAAGATAACGGAGTTGGTCAGCAAATTTTCAGTCATCTTGAGCGATGGACGCCCCCACGCCCGCCACGAATTTCACCTGACGGGCATACCT
>JABZGO010000164.1 GCA_015259305.1 Alloprevotella tannerae
TTTCGGGTGAAAGCACGGCTTGAGCGCGATGGAGCAATTCGTCGTTGGCCGCACGAATAATGGCCGCCAATTGCTCTGCGTCGGCATCGCGTGGAATCTCAAGTGCGGCTTGTGCGGCGGGCGCGGGAGTTTGCGCTGCCGAAGCGGAAGCTTGCACCGGTTCAGTCGCAGCGGCTTGCTGTACAGGGGCGACGTAGTCCGGCCTACTCACACCCGAGGCCTGCGTAAACGCGACCTTCGGCGCGGGCGTAGGAGTGGCAACTGACGCTTCCACCTCGTCGGCTTCCGACGCCTCGTCCGCCTCTTGTGCGGCAAGGGTTTCCTCTATTTCTTCGTCAGTCTGATAATCGTGAGGTAGCTCCTTACCAATCTCCGTTTTGTCAAAGGGGCGGTCAAACGCGGATATGAAGAAAACGAATACCTCCGTTCCCATACCGGCAAAGAGCATTAAGTTACCACCCGGAAGGTGCGTCAGCTTAAAGAGCGCACCCAAAATAACGATAGAAGCGCCCCAGCTGTAGGCATAATTAAGGAATGTTTGCCCGGGAACGCTGTCCATCCAGTGTTGTAGGCGCGTGATTAGATTTATCTTGCTTGACATAAGCGCTGCTGTTATTTAGTCTTACGCAGAGCGATTGCAGCGCTGATGCCGCCCTCGCTCTTGCTATTTATTTTTTCTTTTTTACGCTCACTTTCGCTTTGCCTGTTGCCGTTCCGGCTTTGGAACGCACGCAGCGGAAGCCTATAAATGATCGCGGTTGATTCTGATATTCCCACGTGCGCCACGCTGAACGGATGTAAGAAAGCGGATCTTTCCACGAGCCGCCGCGTACGCTTTTACGCTTGAGCAGATAAGGATCTTCCTTGGCCGCATTATATTTGAGTTGGGGGTTAATATCGGCCATCGCAGCCACGCCTGCTTCCGTGTAAACCGTACTGGTCCACTCTGCAACATTGCCTGCCATATCGAAGAGTCCGTTAGAATTGGCGCCATACGTACCCACGCGACTCGTGATCAAGTTGCCGTCTTGCGTGTAGTCGCCTTCGTCGGGCTTGAAGTTGGCATAGAAGCATCCCTTTCCGTTTTTCTTCACGTCTTGTTCTTGATCGGTCTCCCAGGGGAAGGGATTGCCTTCTTTTCCACGCGCAGCATACTCCCACTCTATCTCGGTCGGGAGGCGATAGCGCTGAATGAAGCGCGCCTGTCCGCCCAAGCCTTTCATAAGATACTCCGTGCGCCAAGCGCAGAAGGCATTGGCTTGCTCCCAACTGACGCCCACGACAGGATAATCATCATAGACGTGCGAAGCAAAGTAAAGGCGCGAATAGAGTTCGTTGTTTGCATTCGGAAAGTCGTTGATCCAGCACGTCGTGTCCGGATATACATTTACTATATATGTATTCAGGAAGTCCCAAGGACCGGTTAAGGGGCGCTCGATCGTTTGTCTGACGATGTTTCCGTTGTCATCTATATAAGCCGTATCTTTAGAAATCATCACCACCTCGTCCGGATCCACCACGTGGTCCGTATTCAGGTCGCGCTCTGCCGGATTCAAGCGATATTTGCGCAGCGCAGCCTTCTCGTAGTCGTAGATTTCATAGCGATAATTCATCTGGTGCGCATCGAGCAAGCGCGTTCCCTCGATAGGATCCGTCTTATAGACACTGTTGAGCGCTCTTTGTTGATCCTCGTTGGGCTTTCGCCACGGAATGGGTTTCGTCCAGTTGAGGTGCGGGCGCACAGGGTCGCCGTTGCGGTCCTGCGTGATCTTATACGTTTCGTCGCCGCCGTAAGAGGGATCGGCCAAGCGCTCACGGATAATAGAATCGCGCACCCAATTGACAAACTGTTTATACATCGAGTTGGTAACTTCCGTCTGATCCATCCAGAAACCATCGACGGAGATGTCGCGCGAGGGGATGTCAGCGCCCCAAAGCGAGTCGTTTTTCTCTACGCCCGTTTTGAGATAGCCGCGTTTTACTTCGACCATACCGAAGGGCGTCGGCTCAGCATAAGCTGCACCTTTCACGCCGGTCACTTCTCCGCCGCTACGCATCGTGCTGCGCCCACCGAAGCAAGACGTAAGCACCAAACAAAGCGAAAACAAACCACCAATGACAAGATACTTATTACAACTCATATATTTCATGCACAAATAGTCATATTCTTTTATAGGAAGCGCACACTCTTGTGAAGATTACGCTTGCGTTTTTGCAAATTGAGCGGGAGGCGATAGGAAACGGTCAATTCGTGTTGTCCCGCCTGCAAGCCTAGACCCGACGTGTTGGCTTCATAGGAGTAACTCAAGTCGACTCCGTGGAAAGTGCCGCCCACAAAAAGCGTCACAGAATGTTGCGGTGCGTAAGAAGCACCGGCATAGAGCCGCTTTTTCTCTCGCTGATAGACGATACGCCCCGTCAAATCAGCCCGAAAATCGGCATTGCTGTAGCGCAATAACACTGACGGCACTATAACAACTAACGGATTGCGGAATTTAATATTGTATCCGGCCGTAAAATTATACTGCGGCTTCACGTGATACTGATTGGTTTCGCCCAAGCGCACGACGGGAGAGGTGAGATGCAAGAATCCGAAGCCGGCATACCAACGCTTGTGGTGATAATAGACGCCGGCGGAGGCATCAAACGACGATCCGTTAATCTTCGTTCGCGGAAAAGCAGGATCGTTCGTTTCGCTCAGGTCAGCCTTGGTGCCATCTAAAGTTTCTTGGAGCATATCTGCCTCGCCGCCCAAACTCATTACGCCGCCAAAGAGCGGAAAATAATAAGCATATTGCACGGAAAAGCGCTGATGAGAGAAGAGTCCGATCTGATCATTCTGAAAAATAGCGCCCACGCCGTGGCGAGTCGGACCGAGCATGAACGCAATATCAGCTCCGGCATACATAGTTCCGCCGCTGTTGGTATAGCCTGTGGCGTGCGTTTGATAAGCCATGTTGAGCGAAAGTTGGTCAGAGCGTCCGGCCGTGGCGGGATTAAATTGCGGTTCGAGTTCCCAATAATGGGCGAAAGCGGGATCTTGTTGGGCCAAAGCCTGAAAAGGCAGGCCGACCAAAAGGACTGCAGCCACCAAGCGTATATATCTCAACAAGTTTCTCATTGCTATTGTATAGGGCGAAGCTTTATACCGCCGTCATCTCTTTCTAACGTTTCGGCGCGACTTTTATTGTTTGTCGACGTGCCTACTTGCGAACGACCGGCAACACCAATCGGCAAAATTAGAAAAAACCACGCAATAGCTTGTATGGAATGGGCATAAACTTTCTTTCGCCCTTGACCGAGAAGAGCGGTTCGTAAAGCAAGGGAAACCGCAGCACGCCGGCAGCCGCCGCAGCGGAGAGCTACTAAAGGCGATGCCGGAGCTACTTGGGGGCTTTTCGCACCGATATACTTTGTATATTTTTAGGATTTTGTTGGCGAAGCGGCGCAAAAGCCGGGGTGACGGTGTAGGAAATCTTGCTTTATCAAACGAAAATCAAGGCAAGCAGCAGGGCAAATGTCATAAAGAAAGGCGCGATATTGAAAATTTGACTTTTCAATAGGCGTTACGAATTGATAAAAAAGCAGATTAAACGACCATTTTTTGATGGAAAACGCGAAAAAATGGACTTCGAGACCGTATCTTTGCATCGTGTTTTTCATAGTATTAGATTTAGGGTTAACAAGGTTGGGATACAGAGGTATCCCTTTTTTTATGTCTAAACGTAAGCATAACAAGCCCAACTAAGCGTTGAGAAGGTCTCTGAAACGTATTATTCTTCTTTTCGTACAAGGCGGCGGCGCAACACCACATCGGAGGCGCGCCACCTTAAACTTTCATTTTATAAGAGTGCAGGCCGAGAAATTAAACCGACACGCGGAAAGCAGGCCTACGGCATACAGCCTTCGTCGGCAAAGTACACCGGCAGTTTTTGCCGAAATCGAGAAAAGGCACGGTCAACAGCTGGCTTTGGGCGGCGAAAAAGAGAGATGCTTTTCGTTTGGCCCGAGCAAACCATCGTTTGGTGGGAGCAAACCATCGTTTGGCGGCAGCAAACCATCGTTTGGCCCGAGCAAACGACAACCTAAGGGGCAAGGGGAAAAAGAAAAAGGGAGGAAGTAGGAGGAAAAAGGAGACAAGTGGGCCGGCAAACAAGACTACGCGGCCCGTTATTCATTCCACGCCAAAATCGCGGCGCAACTCGTCGCGCCGCTCTGCACGCGTCTGGCGACGAAAGGTGTGCTTCCAATCTCGGCGGCCGAAGATAGTGGCGTCGGAAGAGGGCGACAGACGAAAACGAAGCGTGGTGTCGGTCAGTTCTTCAATGATGAGTCCGAGCAGACCGGTTTCTACTTCTCGAGCGCCGCCATCTACCGGCTCGAAAGCGCTGACTTTGGCGCGTAAAAACCAACCCAATTGCGCCATAGAAAAACGTTCGAAATAAAAATAATTGCGCCCAACGAAATGCCGACTACCATTCATAGTGCCATCTGGGCGGAAAAGTAAAAATTTAGAGACCTTTGCACAGCGATTGGTGTGTATTTTATTTGTTAATTCATTGTATAATAGGAAGTTATTTCGTATATTTGA
>JABZGO010000165.1 GCA_015259305.1 Alloprevotella tannerae
GAACGACGGTGAGGTTAAATGTGCTTCGGCCTGTTCAGGAGAGTGCTTTGGAGCGAATTTTGAAATTGGTGAACGAAGCTAATAGCAGAAAAGCACCGGCTGAACGCTTTATCCGTCGTTTTGCCAAGATTTATACACCCATCGTTATTCTATTAGCATTTTTAGTGGCGCTACTGCCTCCTTTGTTGTTGAATAATGCAGCGTTTGAGGATTACTTGTATCGTGCATGTATTTTCTTAGTGATATCTTGTCCTTGTGCGCTTGTGGTAAGTATCCCGCTAAGCTATTATGCTGGTATCGGTGCTTCGTCAAAGCGAGGCATACTCTTTAAGGGGGGGAATTATTTGGATGCTATTACGAAGATAAAAGCAGTGATTTTCGATAAAACGGGTACACTTACTATTGGAAAATTTGAAGTAGATAAGGTAACTATAGAAGATGAGGCCGTCTTGGCAATAGTTGGCGGAATGGAAGCAAAATCAACGCATCCGATAGCGCGTGCCATTACTAATTATTTACAAGAACGATTGACGTTTACTCCAATGGCGGCCATTGAAGAATCAGCCGGGTTTGGCTTGTGTGCTGATGTTGATGGGCATATTTACAAGGTAGGCAACGCCCGTTTTGTTGATGTGCCGGTAGGGGAGGTGAGTGAAGATTTTACGCAGGTCTTTGTGGCTGTAGATGATGTTTATTTGGGTTACATAGCATTAGCCGATAAACCAAAAGAAGATGCAAAAAGTGGCATTCAAGCCTTGCGCAGATTGGGTATCAAAACGATTGGAATCTTATCCGGAGATAAAGAGAGTATTGTTGCCCGTTTGGGAAAAGCTTTACAGGCTGATGTGTGTGCCGGCGCTTTGTTGCCGGAGGGAAAGGCCGATTATATGACCCGATTTAAGAAGACGACCGACAGCCAGACAGCCTTTGTTGGCGATGGTATTAATGATGCTCCGGTCTTGGCTTTAAGTGATCTCGGTATAGCGATGGGGGGAAGTGGTAGTGACGCAGCTATTGAGACGGCAGACGTCGTTATTCGTTCTGATAAGCCCTCAAAGGTTGCAGAAGCAATTCAATTGGGGCGCCAAACGAGGCGTTTGGCCATATTGAATATAATGTTGGCATTAGGGGCAAAGTTGATCGTTCTGATACTCGGGGCTTTCGGGTATGTTACGCTTTGGCTGGCCGTTTTTGCTGATACCGGCGTGGCTTTGCTTTGTATTGCAAATGTCGTTTGGACGCAATATCGCATGTGTAGGCCGATTCATCAGGATAAAAAGTAGGGTCTGTCGTTGTTTGTTTTGAGTAATAGTTGCGCCTGTTGGTGCTCACATTGAAAGGTTTGTGTTGCAAAACATCTCGAAATACATAAAATGTAAGCAGATTTCAGTTGTTGTTGACGGATAGTTTCTTTTCCTTTTGTATCTTTGTGCACAGTTGAAATTACTATAAAACTTACACTTACAATTATGTACATCGAGAAAATTCATGCAAGAGAAATCCTCGACTCGAGAGGAAATCCTACCGTAGAAGTTGAAGTAACTACCGAATGCGGCGTTATTGGTCGCGCTTCTGTTCCGTCAGGAGCTTCTACCGGTGAAAACGAAGCGCTCGAATTGCGCGATGGTGACAAGCAGCGCTATGGTGGCAAAGGCGTACAGAAGGCTGTAGCCAATGTCAACGAAAAGATAGCGCCGGCTTTGGTTGGTATGTCTGTTCTCGAACAGCGCGCCATTGACAACAAGATGATTGCGCTCGACGGTACGAAGACAAAGTCGAACTTGGGAGCTAACGCTATCCTTGGCGTTTCTCTCGCAGTGGCACATACTGCAGCTAATTATCTCAATATTCCTCTTTATCGCTACATCGGCGGTACAAATACTTACGTACTTCCAGTTCCGATGATGAATATTATCAATGGTGGTGCTCATAGCGATGCTCCTATTGCTTTCCAAGAGTTTATGATTCGCCCCGTAGGTGCACCTTCTGAGAAAGAAGCTATTCGTATGGGCGCAGAAGTGTTCCACGCTCTTCAGAAGTTGCTAAAGAAACGCGGACTTAGCACTGCTGTTGGTGATGAAGGTGGTTTCGCTCCAAAGCTTAATGGTATAGAGGATGCCTTGGATAGCATTATTCAGGCTATCAAAGATGCAGGTTACGAACCTGGTAAAGACGTTAAGATTGCAATGGACTGCGCAGCTAGTGAGTTTGCTTTCGTAGAAAACGGCAAGTATTTCTATGACTATAAGCAATTGAAGACTGGTATGCCGAAGGATCCTAATGGTAAGAAGCTTTCTGTTGATGAGCAAATCGCATACTTGAAAGAGCTTGTTGAGAAATATCCGATTGATTCTATTGAAGATGGCCTTGATGAAAACGACTGGGAAGGCTGGGTAAAATTGACTAAGGAAATTGGCGATAAAGTTCAGCTTGTAGGTGATGACCTGTTTGTTACAAACGTTCGCTTCTTGGAGAAAGGTATCGCAATGGGAGCAGGCAATGCTATTTTGATTAAGGTAAACCAAATTGGTTCTCTTTCAGAGACACTTGATGCGATTGAAATGGCACATCGTCATGGTTATAATACCGTTACTTCTCACCGCTCTGGCGAAACAGAAGATACAACCATTTCTGATATTGCTGTTGCAACAAATTCAGGGCAGATTAAGACGGGTAGCTTGAGCCGTACAGATCGTATGGCGAAGTACAATCAGCTTATCCGCATCGAGGAGGAACTCGGTGAGCAGGCTGTGTATGGCTATAAGAAAATCAGATAACTATATTTGATTTAAATATCACACTAAAGAGCAAGGCGGAAGAGGTCTTTCAATAGATACTTTTGCCTTGCTCTTTTTGTTCTTATATGGGATATAGTCTTCTTTGTGATCTTCCTATAGTTTGTGTAATTGCTGCTAAGGGCACACTACAGGAGATCATAAGAGCCATAAAATACAAAACATTCGAAATTCCTCTTTGCCGTGTGCAATGCCGTATGATTTGTTATAGGGGTTGATGGGAACTTCATCATATCGTATTATTGTTTGTCGTGCTTTATTCCTCAAATATTTGAAGAAAACCATATGGTAAGAAGAAAAAAATACTGCGGATGTGTCCTTAGGGGTTTTCTTCGTGATCATAAATAGTGGATGTGTAGAGTTTTGGAGATAAAATACAATGAAGTGGTTTGAAATCTTTGATTCTACTAACAGAATAATATATTTTATTTGTGAGTGTTGAGAATTAGAATCAATGGTCAATTAAATTTTCTGCTTAATGTGGTGCCTTATATCGAAGAAAGATTATCAGAAAAGCATTTTTTTTCGTAGCAATACTTTGTCCTTTCAAAAAATGTTGTACCTTTGCATCGCATTTGAGAGGAAATGCAACCTTTGCGGCAATAGCTCAGTTGGTAGAGCGCAACCTTGCCAAGGTTGAGGTCGCGGGTCCGAATCCCGTTTGCCGCTCAATTAAAACACTCAATTTGTTCTTTAGGAACAACTTATCTGTTTTTTTTGTTGAAAAAGACGTATTTATTGTGTTTGATAATAAATAGATACTACAAAATCCTTAGGAAATGAATATTTACGTACGATTTTTTGACTTTGATACCCTGGTTAGTGATAAAGAGGGAGTGATTCAGTTTCTTCAGTCTTTACCGGATGTTGAGTTGACGGACGAAATAATTGAAGAAATAAAAGACTATATTAATAGTGATACAACTTACCCTAAGCGCTTAAAGATACGTCCCCATATTTACTTTATCCTTATTAAAACAATTGCATCTTCTATGGAAGAGTTTAAAGCCAATAGAAAAGATTCTTTTAATGCTTTAAAGCCTCAAGGGTTGGATCTTACTTCTAGAAAAGAAATTAAAGTAACAATGTTGCAAGAAGAAAACTTTGGTTGGTACAGAGGGGCTTTGACTTTCAAACGAGTAGTGTTAATTCCTGGTACGAACAAATTTCAATATCAGGATACGATATTTGAAGCCTTGGTGCAGACTATGAGTGGTAAGGAATGCTATGATGCGATTCTTTCTCACTTAAAGAATAGAAACGATGTAGATCCTAGAAGTCAATTCCCTTCTTGTAAAGGTTCGAACTTCGATTTTGAATACATGGGTGAAAATCCTTTTAGTTAAATAGCTATCTTGCAAATGCTAATGGCGAATACAAGCCCCTTTTGTAGTTCTATCTGATAATTTACCAAACAAAGCTGTTGATAACTTTACTTATCTCACGATAGTATAGTTGTTCAATAAGTCCTCCCTTAAATAGTCGTTTATCATCTGTTATTCAGTAATATAAACATCTAAAGCCATTGTCAAATCTGCAGGTTTTGTTATCTTTAAGGTGCGAAACTTTCAGATTTTTATGATCAAAAAGTCCCATAATATAGCCTCATTATTCAGCAGCTTGTCGTACATGCTGAACCAATCACACCCGCTCTACAAACCAGCCGACAAAATAGATTGGAGCAAATTCGACACAGCCTTCACTCCTCTGTATTGTCAGAATAATGGGGTCAGTCC
>JABZGO010000166.1 GCA_015259305.1 Alloprevotella tannerae
TGCAAGGTTTTTTGTAAAATGATTTTATACCTCAGGGAGAATGCAGACTTAGAAGTCTGCATTCTTTGGCGTTCTTGGGAAGGGGATGACGTCTCTAATATTCTGCATACCGGTGACAAATAGGATCAAGCGCTCAAAGCCTAAGCCAAAGCCGCTGTGGGGGCAAGTTCCGTATTTTCTAGTATCAAGATACCACCACATATCTTTCATCGGAAGATTCATCTCATCAATTCGCGTCTGGAGCTTGTCGTAGTCGGCCTCACGCTCACTACCGCCAATGATTTCTCCAATCTGAGGGAACAAGACATCCATTGCGCGAACTGTCTTTCCATCTTCATTGAGCTTCATATAGAAAGCCTTGATCTCTTTGGGATAGTCCGTTAATATAACAGGACGCTTGAAATGCTCTTCTACAAGATAACGTTCGTGCTCGCTGGCCAAATCAACTCCCCAATAGATGGGGAACTCAAACTTTTTGCCTGCCTTGACAGCTTGCTCAAGTATCTCAATTCCTTCAGAATAAGAGAGGCGCACAAACTCATTCTTTAAGACAAAGTGCAGACGATCTATCAGCGTGTTGTCGATCATCTTGTTGAGGAAGTTTAAGTCGTCCTGACAGTTGTCGAAGGCCCATTGAATACAATATTTCAAGAAGTCTTCGGCAAGATCCATATTGTCGGTAATGTCATTGAAGGCAACTTCTGGCTCAATCATCCAAAACTCAGCCAAATGGCGCGGCGTATTGGAATTTTCAGCTCGGAATGTCGGGCCAAAAGTGTAGATTGCACCTAAAGATGTTGCACCCAACTCTCCTTCAAGCTGGCCGCTTACAGTTAAACTAGTTGGTTTGCCGAAGAAGTCATCCGAATAATCAATCTTTCCATTCTCATCCTTCTTCAGGTCATACAAGTTCTTGGTCGTTACTTGAAACATTTGACCAGCACCTTCACAATCGCTAGCTGTGATAATCGGTGTATGAAAGTAGAAGAAACCATGCTCATGGAAATAATGATGGATGGCCATTGCCATATTATGGCGAATGCGGAAGACAGCTCCAAAGGTGTTCGTTCGCAAACGCATATGAGCGTGTTGGCGCATATACTCAAATGATTGCCCCTTCTTTTGCATTGGGAAATCGCTGCCGCAAGTTCCTAAGATTTCAATCTCCTTGGCTTGAATTTCGACTACCTGTCCAGAGCCTTGGCTTTGAACTAAAGCGCCATTGACGCTTAAACAAGCACCAGTCGTAATATCCTTGACTAATTCAGCATCAAATGCTTCTGTGTCGGCTACAATTTGGACATTGTTAATAGTAGAGCCATCATTTAAGGCGATAAAGATTACATTCTTGCTTCCTCGTTTGGTTCTTACCCACCCTCTAACGTTTACGATTGTGTCAAAGTCTGTACGCTTTAAAACATCGATTATTTTTGTCCTTTTTATTGTTTCCATTTTTTGTTCTTCCTTTCTTCTAACTTATTCAAATGCACCCATACGGAGATAGTTAACTTCATCTTGGGTCAAGTAACGCCAATCTCCGCGGCGTAAATGTTTTTTAGTTAAGCCTGCGAAGTAAACTCGATCAAGCTTAATAACATGATAACCTAAGCTTTCAAAGATTCGGCGTACGATGCGATTCTTACCGCTATGGATTTCTATGCCGACTTGCTTCTTGTCTGTTTCGCTAGCATATTGAATGTCATCAGCTTTAATTTCTCCATCATCCAAGGTAATACCTTCTGCAATTTTTTGCATATCACTGCCGGAAACATTCTTATCCAAATAGACGTGATAGATTTTCTTCTTCATAAATTGAGGATGTGTAAGCTTTGCAGCCATTTCTCCATCGTTTGTCAGAAGTAAAACACCTGTCGTATTACGATCTAGGCGACCAACAGGGTAGATGCGTTCTTGACATGCTCCCTTCACGAGATTCATTACCGTCTTGCGTTCTTGTGGGTCTTCGCTAGTTGTAATGCAACCTTTCGGCTTGTTGAGTAATACATACACCTTCTTCTCTAACCTTACGGGACTTTCGTGGAAGAGAATTTCGTCTGTACGCAAAACTTTCGTTCCTAATTCTGTAACTACTTTGCCATTGACGGTAATCACGCCAGCTTGTATATACTTATCAGCATCGCGACGAGAACAAATCCCCGCATTGGCCAAATATCTGTTTAAGCGAATCGGCTCGTTCGGATCTACGTGCTCCTCCTTATAAGCTATTTGCTTTTTCAGGCTATATTTTGCATTTGGATTGTAGGGCCTACGTTGCTGTGGACGCCTTTGGAAGTTACCTTGTTGTCGATCGCCATAATTGGGGCGGGGGCGATATCCGTTCTGGCGATAAGCGCCTTGTTGGAAATCACCTTGTCTATAATCGTTTTGTTGGAAATCATTCTGTCTATAATTGGGGTTCCAATTAGACGGAGCATTGTCCCGATTCTCACGATTATTATAGCGAGGGCCATTGTTGTAGTTGTTGTTATTATTATTACGCTGGCCATTAAATCGTGGCCTATAGCCATTATTGTAGTTTTGGCCATAGTTGTTGCGTGGACGATAATTACCCTCACGTCGCTCATAACTATTCTCTGAGCGTTCGTTGTTATTGTATTGTGAAAAGGGGGAAGCTCCAAAATCATTGGGCTGGTCATTATAGCGCGGACGATACCCATTATTGTTTTGGCCATTGAATCGTTGGCGACGTTCATTGGGTTCTTGATTCCCATTGTAGTTTGTAGAGTAGCCTCCTATTCTTGCATTCCGATTAAAACGCGGGCGCGGAGTGTGCCCGAAGTCTTGTCTTTGTTCAGAAGAAGGAGCTTCATCGCTTCTTCTCTCCTGAAATCCTTTGTTTTCTAATTCTTCGCTCATAATCTGTTGTTGTTAGCCTCACGGCTATTAGTTTTTAGTAAATACCTATATAATTATATGGCGTAATTGTTGTCAATTCTTTCTTAACAGAGTCAGGCACATCAAGGCTATCAATAAAACGTGCGATTCTATCTTGATTGACGGCCTCGTTTGTGCGTGTTAGTTCCTTTAAAGCTTCGTAAGGGTGGGGGTAGCCTTCGCGGCGCAGGATTGTCTGGATGGCTTCAGCTACAACTGCCCAGCAATTATCTAAATCGCCACGTATGCTTTCTTCGTGTAGGACCAACTTAGAGAGGCCTTTGAGTGTACTCTTAAAGGCTATAAGACTATGTCCGAGTGGTACGCCTATATTGCGGATCACCGTGGAGTCGGTAAGGTCGCGCTGTAGTCTGCTAATTGGAAGCTTTCTACTCAAAAATTCCAATATAGCATTGGCGATGCCCAAATTTCCTTCTGAATTTTCAAAATCTATCGGGTTAACTTTGTGCGGCATCGCACTGGATCCCACTTCCCCGGCCTTAATTTTTTGCTTGAAATAGCCCAAAGAAATATACTGCCAAATGTCTCTATCCAAGTCAATGATAATTGTTTGAATTCTTTTAAGCGCATCAAAAATGCCGGCAAGGTTGTCATAATTGGAGATCTGTGTGGTGTATTGTTCTCTGCGTATGCCTAGGTGCTGCTCCAAAAAGTTGTTGGCAAAGCTGGGCCAATCTATTGTTGGGTAAGCTATGTGATGCGCATTAAAGTTACCTGTTGCACCTCCAAATTTTCCGGAAATATCTTCGATGGCAAAATTGCAGACCGACTCGCGTTGCTGTTCAAGGCGATAGCTAAAGACTTTAAATTCTTTACCTAAGGTTGTAGGACTTGCCGGCTGCCCGTGCGTGCGTGCAAGCATCGGAATATCTTTCCATTCTTCTGCAAACTCGTTTAGCTTGTCAATCAATTCATCTAGCAGCGGTACATAAACATCCTTCAAAGCCTCTTTCAGCATCATCGGGAATGATGTATTGTTAATGTCTTGGCTCGTGAGGCCAAAATGGATAAACTCTTTGTAAGCTTCCATATTGCCTATACGATCCAATTGCTCTTTAATGAAATACTCAATGGCTTTTACATCATGGTTGGTGATGCTTTCGATCTCTTTGATACGTTTGGCATCTTCCTCGGTAAAGTCTTCATACAATCCGCGAAGCGTAGGGAAGAGTTCGCGATTGAAATCCTCGAGTTGAGGAAGCGGTAATTCGCACAGCGAAATAAAGTATTCGATCTCTACACGCACCCGATATTTCATCAGGGCAAACTCTGAGAGATAAGCTGAAAGATTCGCTGTCTTTTGATGGTATCGCCCATCTATGGGGGACACGGCTGTTAAGGTTGTTAACTCCATTTATTATGCTGTTCAGCAGTGATGCTTTATATGAATTCTGATTAAATGAGCGACAAAGATAGTTATTCTTTTGGTAAAAGAGTCGTATCTAAGGAAAGGATCTAGAATTTATCTTATTTCTATGCGCCAAAAATGGTAGTAGCGCCATCATTGGTCCTCGTCTTCACTGTTCTGTGGTTCTTCTAATAATGGTAAACAAGATTAGCTATAATCTTGTTTGCCATCTAAAT
>JABZGO010000167.1 GCA_015259305.1 Alloprevotella tannerae
CCTCATTAACATAAGCTTTTTGGCAACGATGCTGCTCTGCCTGCTCGCTCTTTGGCGCTTTCGCTGGCGCGATTATTCTCTGCCGGCACGCTGGTCTGAAACTGCCGAATCGACGGAGCAGCCTGCGATCTCGATTATCATTCCGGCGCTCGACCAGGGCGACTATTTGGCCGAGTATCTGCCGATTTTCTTGCAGCAGAACTATCCTTCGTTTGAAATTATCGTAGTCGACGAGGCCTCAACCGACAATACGCCTGATGTGCTCAAGCGCCTATCGGCCGAAGATAAGCGGCTGCGTTACTTGTCCGTACCGCGCTCGGCGCGCCACATAGAATTGACCAAACTGGCTCTGACGTTGGGCGTGCGATCCGTGCGTTTTCCTTGGGTGGTCTTTACGCGGGCCGACTGCCAACCGGCTTCGCCCGACTGGCTCTCACGACTGGCGGAGCAGTTTGCACCCGGCGTAGAGATGGTCGGAGGCTATGCCAACTATCTCAACGATGAGACGCGCCAAGCACGCCGCCCGATCTTCGAACGTCTGCGTTTGCAGTTGCGTTTGGCGCGAGCTGCTCGGAGCGGACGCCCCGTTTATGCCGACCCCTGCAACCTGGCCGTCAAGAAAGCCTTTTTTATGGCACAGGAGGGCTTTGCCAACAGTCTGCTACTACCCTTTGGCGAGGAGGAATTGTTTGTGGATGCCTATGCTACGCCTGAAAATTTCCGCCTGACTTGGCATCCTGACGCCACGATTTGCCAGCAACTACCCGCTCGCCGCCTGCTTTCCGACGAGCGGATCTATACGGCGGAGATCGCCAACCGCAGTAGTCGCCGCCGCCGACTGTATGCTGCGCGCGAAGCGTGGGCTTCCTGCTTTTTCTTTCTATTTTTCCTACTGACGCTGACTTATATCGGCGAGCGTACATTTTATATTTTACAACAATCAGTTTACTTTATCCAAGATTTGGCCACAGATCTGCCCTTCTTGCTCCTGCTCATCACAGCCATCATCCTACCGATCCGCTTGATGCGCAAGGCTACGCGGGCTCTGGGTGAGCGTCGCTTTGGCGGGATGCTGATTGCCTACGCTTGGCTGCAACCTTTGCGCAACCGGCTCACGTATCTGCGCCGCCTCCACCGCAGCGACAGTTTTGTTCGCCCCTCTTTATAATTGCTCACTTTTGACTGACGGCCGACAAACGGCCGATACCGCTGATAGCGTCCGGCCTTTGCCTGCTACCGGCAGTTATTGGCGCGTAAAGGATCGACTTTTACCGCCACGCAAAGGCACAAACTATGGCGACAAGTCAAAGTTTGATACATTTAGTCCACTACTTTCCCCTCTCCTCCTCTTCTTACTACACCCAACGCCCTAAACAGCAACGCTTGAAGCGCAAATAGGACCGCAAGAAGGCGGCTTTCGTTTTCGTTTGGTGGCGGCAAACAATAGTTTGGTCCCACCAAACCATAGTTTGTTCCCGGCAAACGATAGTTTGGCAGCAGCAAACAATAAACAAACAAAGGAGAACAATGCAAAAATCAGAGCAGAAGCACGAACAAGGGAGACCTGCCTACCGTCCGGCGCACCGAACGTCCCACTTTACTTCTCCTTCGCAAGCACAAGGCAAAGAAAATCTATAACAGGCCATACAAAGACGGCGGGCAATCGAGGGCTTACATCCGAAAAACGACTGCTCGCTCTGCCAATAGGCCGCTTCAGCATCAAGGCATCAAACGAAATAAGCGGAAAAGGAAGCCTTGAACAGAAAAAAAGTGCATAAAGTATTTGGCAAACCAAAAAATCATTCTACCTTTGCACTCGCTTAACGGCAATTAGGTAGATCCGCTAGCTCAGCTGGTAGAGCACAACACTTTTAATGTTGGGGTCTTGGGTTCGAGCCCCAAGCGGATCACACCAAGAAAAAGAGGCTTATCGCAGGATAAGCCTCTTTTTCGTTGATAAACCTATATTCGCCTCCACTTGATCAGTGCGGCGTCAGTTTATCACTGTCGGCCGACTCGCAAAGCAGACGAAACACTACGACCAAGTCGCAACTTTTCAAATACGATTGCGCCGCCCAAACGTATGGCCCTATCCGAAACGAACAGGAACAAGTTTGGGCGGCGCAATCGAAAATATGCAGCTGCTTTAAGCGTAGGCATTTTTAAGCGGAAATCATACGCACGTCTGTCGTATCAAGACTACCTTACGCCTCGATACAGCCTTTTATTTTACTAAGGTAGCGCGAACGATGCGCAAGCCTATCATAGGCAAACAAGCAACAGATTTATGTAAACGAAAAAAAAGAAGCCTCTCCGAAGAGAGGCCATGGGAATAAAATCCTTCGGCATATAGCCTTATTGTGATATGATGTAGAATATCCTTTTTCTGAGGCAAATTTAAGAATTTCATTTGTACATGCCAAATTTTTGGTCTATTTTTACAGAAAATTTACAAACTTACCTCATGAAAACCCGAATATTAGGTCTCGATACCGGCACCAACAGCTTAGGTTGGGCAGTTGTAGATCGTGATGAAAACAACCAATATACGCCCATCTGCCGCGGAGATTTAATCTTCACGGAAGGCGTGAAGCAAGAGAAAGGCATCGAATTTTCTTTGGCTGCCGAAAGAACTTCTTATCGCGCTTCGCGGCGCCATTACTTCCGCCGGCGTCTGCGCAAAGTAGAAGTGCTGAAAGTTTTGGTAAAGCATAAGTTGTGCCCGCCGCTTTCTGATGAAGCGCTCAACCGTTGGCATACGAAAAAAGAATATCCGCTTGATGAGGACTTCATACTTTGGCAGCGCACGAGCGAAGCTGACAATAAGAATCCTTATCACGACCGTCACATTTGCTTACACCGCAAATTGAACTTGAAAGATTCTCAGACGGATCGCTATACGCTGGGGCGCGCACTCTATCACTTGACGCAGCGCCGCGGCTTCTTGAGCAACCGACTTGAGCAAAACGAGGAGGCGGAAGAGACGGGCAAAGTAAAATCTGCGATCTCCGAATTGAGCAAAGAGATGAAGGAGGCGGGATGTGAGTTCTTGGGCGATTACTTTTACCTACTCTATCGCACGGAAGGCAACCGGGTGCGCATCCGTTCCCGCTATACGGACCGGGAAAAGCATTATTTGCAAGAGTTTAAGGAGATCTGCCGCGTACAAGAATTGGACGAGGATTTAGCAAAAGCACTGGAAAAGACGATTTTCTTTCAGCGCCCACTAAAATCTCAGCGCCAAGGCGTAGGCAAATGCACGATGGAGAAAGGCCATTCGCGCTGCGCCGTCTCGCATCCTTTATATGAGGAATATCGACTGCTCTGTTATCTCAACAATATCCGAATCAAAACGCCATCGGATGATCGTTTGCGTCCATTAAATGCGGAAGAGCGAGAGAAAATCACTCCCCTCTTCTCCCAAAAAAGCAACTTCGACTTCAAAAAGATTGCTAAAAAGCTCGCAGGAAAAACGCCTTTTGGCTGGATAAGAGATGAGGAGGATTGGCCCTACCAATTTAATTATCGCATGACGCAAGAGGCACCGGCTTGCCCCACAACTGCACAACTAATAAAGATCTTTGGCGAAGATTGGAAAGCAGCATTGGCTGAAACTTACACGATGAGCGCCAAGCAGGACGGGACGTTAAAAACGGAAGATGAGATTTGCACGGACATTTGGAACGTGCTCTATTCTTTTTCTTCAAAAGAAAAGCTGAAGGAGTTCGGGTTAAAGAAACTGCAACTGGATGAAGCGCAAGCCAAAGCCTTCTCGGAAATTCGCCTGACACGCGACTTTGCCTCGCTAAGTTTGAAGGCAATACGCAAAATTCTTTTCTTCTTGCGCACAGGCGAAGACTATTCGAAGGCTATCTTTTTGGCAAACATCCCAACAATTGTCGGTGAAGAAATATGGAGCAACATTGAGCGACGCTCTCGCTTGCTATATAAAGTCGATGTAGCCCTTCACCCGCAAGAAGAGGACGAAGCAGAAGAGCATCGCACAATCGCAGAGCGCATCAAAGCGGCTGTAGCGGCAGAAGTGCCTGATGCGCCGATCGATTTGCTGTATCACCCCTCAATGATTGAGGCCTATCCGGACGCCAAACGAAACGAGCGCTTCGATTGCTACCAACTGGGTTCTCCGAAGACGAACGCTGTGCGCAATCCGATGGCTATGCGCTCGCTGCATATGGTGCGCAAAGTGATCAACCACTTGCTGCGCAAGCATATCATTGATGAGAAGACAGAAATACACATTGAATATGCGCGCGAACTGAACGATGCCAACAAGCGCCAAGCCATTGCTGATTGGCAACGCGAGCTAAGCAAACGGCACACAGCATATGCGCAAAACATTAGGCAACTCTATAAAGCTGAAACCGGCTTAGAGATTGAGCCAACGAAGACGGACATCTTAAAATATCAACTCTGGGAAGAGCAGCAACACGTCTGCTTATATACCGGTAAGAAG
>JABZGO010000168.1 GCA_015259305.1 Alloprevotella tannerae
GTTTGGAAGAAATTTGAGAGACTTTCCTTCAACTCATTATATTCCGCTGATAAGCCAACCTTTCTGTTCCTTATTGTGTGTCGTCCACTATTTACAGTTTCGCCATTGTTTATCTTTTTGACAATTTCCTCCACTTGGCGTACGGAGTAGCCTTGCTCATTGATCTCTTTAAAAAGTTTGAGTTGTAGCGAAGGCTCAGACAGGCCTAAGATTGCTCTCGCATGTCCTTGACTTAAAGTCTTGTTTTGAAGGGACATCTGGACCGTTGCGGGCAATTTTAATAGGCGCAACGAGTTGGCTACTGTTGCTCTATTCTTTCCAACTTTTGCACTCAGTTCTTCCTGCGTCCAACTATATTGCTCTATAAACTTTTGGTATGCTAACGCTATTTCGATTGCATTCAAGTCTTCTCGCTGAATATTCTCAACGAGCGCCATTTGCATCATATTTTCATCGTTAGCCGTCCGAATATATGCAGGAATAGTTTTAAGGCCAGCCAGTTTTGAAGCCCTCCAGCGGCGTTCGCCTGCGATAATCTGATAGCTCCCATCCTCCATTTGGCGTAGCGTGATGGGTTGTACGATTCCAATTTGCTTAATGCTTTCAGCAAGCTCAGATAATGCCGCCGTATCAAACTCGTGTCGAGGTTGGTCAGGGTTGGGGTTGATAAGGTCAACGGCCACCTCATTAATCGATGAAGATCCACTAGTGTGAATCTCTTCATCTCTATCAATCAGTGCGTCTAAACCTCGCCCGAGTGCAGGATATTTTTTATGAACTGCCATAATTTCTATTGTTTGGGAGTCGTTTCTCGCTGAATGATTTCTTTAGCTAAAGCCATATGATTCTTTGAGCCCGTTGAGTCTGCGTCATAAAGAATTGCAGGCAACCCATGACTGGGAGCCTCTGACAATTTTACGTTACGCTGGATCACCGTCTTAAAGACGAGCTCTTGGAAGTGGCGCTTCACCTCATCATAGATCTGGTTGGCAAGCCTTAAGCGGCTGTCGTACATCGTCAGCAAAAAGCCCTCGATTTCCAATGCCGGATTCAATTTCTTTTTGATGATCTTAATCGTATTCAAAAGTTTGCTTATGCCTTCCAGTGCGAAGTATTCACATTGCACCGGTATGATTACAGAATCAGCAGCCGTGAGGCTGTTCACTGTTATCAAGCCTAATGAAGGTGAGCAGTCAATCAAAATATAATCATACTCATCCCGAATAGGAGAGAGTAGCTCCTTCAAAATAAATTCTCTTTTTTTCAAGTTGAGCATCTCAACCTCTGCACCGACCAAGTTAATATGAGAGGGCACGACGTCGAAGCCTTCGATGTCTGTCGTGTAGATGGCTTCTTTAATGTTTCCCTGATTGATGATGCATTCATAAAGCGTAGAATCTACTTCGTTTAGGTCTACGCCTAAGCCTGAAGAGGCATTGGCCTGTGGGTCTGCATCTACCAGAAGCACTCTCTTTTCTAATGTGGCCAATGATGCAGCCAAGTTCATCGTAGTGGTCGTTTTCCCGACGCCACCTTTTTGGTTTGCTAATGCAATTATTTTACCCATTTACGGATTCGTCTTAGTTAAGAACGCCAAATGTTGTGTCGGCGCCTTTTTATAGATGGCAAAGGTAGCAAAAATATGGCTATTTAGAAAGCAGTCTCCCTTTTTTTCGTAATTTTGCCGACCTACGAAAATTAGGAAATCTAGCGATTTCCCATCTCTAACAACAAAGAAGATAAATAGATTATGATGAAGAGACAGAGACCCTATATATTGATCTCCAATGATGATGGTTTTTTTGCAAAAGGCATTAATTTCCTCATCGACACACTAAAAGATGAAGCTGATATAATCGTTGTGGCGCCCGATAGTGCCCGTTCCGGCTATGGTTTGGCTATTACTTCTATGCTGCCTATTCAAGCAGAATTGCTCAAAGATGAGGATCACTTGAAGGTCTATGCTTGCACGGGGACGCCGGGCGATTGCATAAAGTTGGCTTTGAATCGTTTGGTAGAGCGAAAACCAGATCTGATTATCTCCGGCATCAATCATGGCGACAATTCGAGTGTGAATAGCCATTATTCCGGTACGATGGGGGCGGCCAGTGAGGGGGCTTTGCAAGGGATTCCGGCGCTTGCTTTTTCGCTGTGTGACCATAGAGATGACGCAAACTTTCAGCCGTTAAAGACGTATATCTTGGATTTTTATCGGAAGGCGCTGACTTGGAGTTTCCCGCCTTTTACTTGTTTGAACATCAACTTTCCCAGGACCGATACGTTCAAAGGAATCCGCATTTGTCGAATGGCACGCAGCCGCTGGATTAACGAAATAGAAGATTGCGAACGGCAAGGTTATACGACCAAGTACTACTGGCTGTCAGGAAGTCGGAAGAGTCTGGAGCCGGAGGCTGAGGATACGGATATTTGGGCCTTGTCGCACGATTATGTTGCCGTGACGCCAACTACTATGGATAATACAGCCTACGATTTTGTCGAGCTGTTGCGTCAAGATTACTAAGTTCCTCTCTTTTAAATCCCTTTTGTGATATGAAATACTTTTTGATTGCCGGAGAGGCCAGTGGCGATTTGCATGCGGCTGATGTGATGCGGGCCTTGCAGCGTAAGGATCCCGAGGCTGAATTTCGGCTTATCGGAGGGGATTTAATGTGCGCGGTAGGCGGGCAACTGCTTTACCATTATCGCCGTTTGGCTTATATGGGCATTATAGCCGTTGCGCTACATCTGCCTGCCATCTTGAAAGGGTTGCGGAGGTGCAAAAAGGAGATAAAGGATTGGCGCCCCGACTGTGTGATCTTGATTGACTATCCGGGCTTCAATATGAAAATGGCCAAGTATGTACATAGACAAAACATTTGTCCTGTCTACTACTATATCGCGCCTAAAATCTGGGCGTGGAAGGAGTATCGCATTAAAAGCATAAGGCGCTACGTTGATCGTCTGTTTTCAATTTTACCTTTTGAGATCGAATTTTTTGAACAGAAGCATCATTATCCGATCAGTTATGTGGGCAATCCGTCTGTTGAAGAGGTGGCTCGCTTCAAATCATCCTATAAAACAACTTTTGCAGACTTTTCCGAGCAGCACGGGTTAGAGAAAAATCGCAAGATTATCGCCTTGTTGGCAGGTAGTAGGGTTTCTGAAATAGAGCGCAACTTGATAAAGATGATTCGAGCGGCTCATCCCTTATTGCAAAAGACTTATCAATTAGTGATAGCGTGCGCTCCCGCCGTAAATCCGGCCTTTTATGAGAAAGTCTTGGCCCGGTTGACAGCCGATGAACGTGCACACTTGCATCTGGTGCATAATGAAACTTACCCCTTACTTTCGCATGCTACGGCGGCACTCGTTACGAGCGGGACGGCAACGCTTGAAACGGCACTCTTCAATGTGCCCCAAGTCGTCTGCTATCATACGGCTGCCGGCAAGTTGGTTTCTTTTATGAGGCAACTTGTCCTGAAAGTAAAGTATATCAGCTTAGTGAATCTCATCTGCGATCAAGAAGTGGTCAACGAGTTAGTGGCCGATGAAATGACGGTCTCTAATGTGCGGCAAGCTTTAGCCGATATCCTTCCGGAAGGGTGTAAGCATGAGGCTGTTTTATCCGGTTATGAAACTATGCGACAGCGGTTAGGCGGACTTGGTGCTCCTCAGCGCGTGGCAGAGGAAGTCTGTGAGCGCTTGCAACCGGAAAAATAAGAAGCAAGCATAAGCATAAAGGCCTCAATGGCTGGTTTTGATCGTTTTTTATATGCCATTTTCTGAGGAGAAAAATGGAATTTGATACCCTCGCTCTCGTTTTTTTGAAATACCATCGTGAGGGTAGATGTGTGCTTTCACGATGATACGAACGTATCCTCACGATGGTACAACCTTTTTCTCGTGATCGCAATAATTTGTGCTTTGAACTTGCAACTTTTAATTCGCTGCTTGATCGTTTGCAGAGTAGTTCTTGTTGCGGTTTATTTGCGATGTATTCCTGCCGAAAAAGACATCAGGAAAAATAGTGTTGTTTGGTCTTGCAGGATAATTTGATTCGATCGTTCGCAAGGTTTGTTTCAGATGTGTATTTCTGTATGGCGTTCTTTCAAAATAGGAGTTGAAAGAGTTTCTTTAATTGCTTGGTTTAAAATATATGTAAATCAAGTATATAAACGTTGTTTTTATGTCTTATATCCTGGACTTTTTTTGCCTTGAAAAAGTCCGTCTAATCTTAGGTCGGACATTAAATCGGAGCATTTGCGTTACTGGGTTGATTGAATGTTTCAATACGCATCTGCGTCTTGTAGGAAGGGGAATTTTTGTCGGAAGGAGGTAAGAGATTGCAGGTCTATCTCGACCGATTTTGCACAGATTTTTTCTTTCAAATCGGCCATCAATGCTCCTGAAAAAGAATAGGCTACGCTGCCGCCGGTGTAGTGTAAGTGTGGATC
>JABZGO010000169.1 GCA_015259305.1 Alloprevotella tannerae
TACAAGCGGCGAATTTACGGATAAATCGTTACTTTTCCAATACTTTCTATCGAAAAGGCACAACAATAGGTCGACAATAAGCCATCTTCACCCGCCAACTGCTCTTTTTGCTATACTTCTCCCACTATTCATAGGCCCGTTGCCCTACAGCAGCGGTGGCAAGGGCTAATCGCCGCAACCTCTGCATCCCGTTTTGCCGCCTTACCTCCCCCCACTTTTTCGGCTTTTCTTGGCTCAAAGATTAAAATAACGTTAAAACAAAGCATTTTCTTAGTACTTTGTTTTGCATAGTACCAAAGTATGCATACTTTTGTGCCGTGCAAGGTATTTAATATCTCAGATTCAAGCGCTGAAAGTTCACGAATCCGGCGTTTCTGTTCAAAGATCAGTTGAGGAAACTTCAATTGCGCCAAGCACACCAAAAGAAAGAGTAAGACAAACCACTATATTGAATTATGAACACGGATAATGCTAAATCTCAAATGCGCAAAGGCATGCTCGAATATTGCGTGCTGCTTTTGCTGCATCGGGAAGCAGCCTACGCGAGTGACATTATCACGCAGCTAAAGCGCGCTGATCTCATCGTCGTAGAAGGTACGCTCTACCCATTGCTCTCCCGCTTGAAAAAAGAAGGGCTGCTCTCTTATCAGTGGCAAGAGTCCACGCAAGGACCTCCGCGTAAGTATTACGCACTAACGGCTGACGGCCGACAAGCATTGACCGACTTAGACGAAGCTTGGAATCAACTCATTCGAACCGTCACGTTGCTGCAAAAAGAAACCGACTTGCCACAAGCTAAATCAACAGAATCTACCAACATTCCAGAAATCCCAACAAAATGAAAAAGAATATTACCATCAATCTCTTTGGAGCGCTCTACAACATCGACGAAGATGCTTACCAACTCCTGGATCAGTATCAGAAGAATATGCGCGCCTATTTCGCCGATCGCGAAGGCGGCGAAGAAGTGGCCGAAGACATCGAACGGCGCGTGGCCGAACTCTTTGCCGAACTGAAGGCTGAAGGCATAGAGGCCGTCACGATCGAACACGTGCAAGACATCATCCACCGCATCGGTAATCCGGAGGAAATGGAGCAAGAAGAGTCGCAAGAAGCTACCGGCACGCGCAAGCAAGGGCCGCCAGAGCCACCGCAAGCTCCCCACGTAGAGCCACGCGGAAAGCGCAGACTCTTCCGCGATGCTGAAGACAAAGTAGCCGGCGGCGTTATTTCAGGCTGTTGTAAGTATCTCGACGTCTCCGATCCCCTCCCTTGGCGCATTATCTTCGTGCTACTGTGTCTTTTCACCGGCACAACATTAGCTTTCATTTATATCTTGGCTTGGATCTTCATACCGCTGGCGCGTACAACGGCCGACAAACTGATGATGCGCGGTATACCCGTAACGCCGCACACGCTCAACGCCGAGATCATGCAAGAAGCCGCCACTCGCAGCGCAAACGAAATCTACCCTAACGGCCAAGCATCCAACCATAGCACATTTAACAGTCTGATGAAAGGACTCGTCACGGCCGGGATCTGCTTTATAGCTTTCATCTGTTTTGCTATGCTGCTATCGTTTCTTGTTCCCTTCCTCGTGCTGTTGGTTAGTCTTATCGTAGGCTTTGGTACTTTGACAGAAATACATTTGTGCGAGCCGGATACGGCGGTTCTGCTCTCGCAAAACCCTGAAACGATATGGCTTTGGCTCGGATTCTTACTGATGGTGATGGTAACTATCTGCATCCCGCTTGGTGCAATCATCGCCATACTTCGCAATTGGAGTCGAAATAAGTCTATGTCATTTTCAGCAAAGCTGTATACGACCATCTCCTTCTTTTTGTGCGTTGCCTTGACCGTCGTTCTCGGTTTCTTTGCCGCGGCCAAAACGAGTCAAATCGACAATCTACTTTCTAAGAGAAGTAATTTTCAAACCGAGGTCTCCATAGACGATGACGATGATGAAGAGGATGATGATAGCATCCAAATAAGCGTCACGAAGCCTTCAACAACAGAGAAGGACAACGCAAAACTTGCAGATAGCGTTTCATTCTACAAAGATAGCATCCGACATTTGCAGCAAGAAAAGGCGGCAGCCGGCAAAACGGCCAAGCCTGCCGGAAAAGGCCATCGGAAAAGCCATAGGCGCAGTTAGTACTTCTGAACAATAATAGTTAAATTGAACATACGAAAGGTCTGTTATCGATCCATTGCCATTGGGATCGGTGACAGGCTTTTCCTTTTAACGTACCTCAGACTACCGGACACGCTCAAGCAGGACAAACCCGATAGGATAAAACGCGCGCAAAAGGAGGACAAGCCATAGAAGCGGAAAGCGGCGCATCGCGAGTCCGTAGCGAATGATGCGGAGTGTGGGTTGCAAGAGGCAAACGAGGAGGAAGAAAACGCGTAAGCCTATAAGTTTCATTCGTTTTCAGAAAGCAACGGCGCACGATTTAAAATGCCTCGCTCCCACACTGTTTTTGTTTGCCGGCAGCAAACCATCGTTTGGCGGGAGCAAACTATCGTTTGGTCGGGCCATACCATCGTTTGCTCCCACCAAACGATAAGCTACCAAAATTTGTAAGCGAAAAAGGAGGGCACGTGAATGCAAAAACAGAACTTATAAAAGCAGAAACGGAAGGGACACAAAAAAATCTGCCTTCTTGCCGGCAAGAAGACAGATTCCTATAATTTTTAATTCGCGATGGTCGCGATTTAGAATTGATTCAGCGTATACAAATACAAGACCGCAGCGGGGATAGCCAAAAGACTACTATCGAAACGATCGAGCATACCGCCGTGGCCCGGGAGAATGTGGCCGCTATCCTTGATGCCCAATTGACGCTTAAAGAGACTCTCCACCAAATCTCCCCACGTGCCGAAGACGCATACGACTAAGGAGAGGCCTATCCATTGCAACCAAGTCAATTCCGCAGGAAAGAAATGATGCATTAGGCTGGCAACGAGGACGCACAAGACTCCGCCACCGATACTACCGACCCAAGACTTATTGGGCGAAATGCGCTCAAAAAGTTTGGCGGGGAAGCGCTTGTGTAGTAAGCTTCCCGTGCAATAAGCTCCCGTATCGCTCGTCCATAAAAAGATGAAAACACTCAGGGGCAAGAGCCAATGGAAATAAGCCTGCTGCTTGAGGGGATCATTTAAGAACGCCAAGCAATTGAGCAAGCTGAAAGGCAAGGCGATGTAGAGCTGTGAGGCAAAAGCATAAGCCCAATTTTTGAGCGGATCGGGCTGACGGGCATACAACTCGGAGATCGGCAGATACATCAGCGACAAAAGGTAGGGAATAAAGACTTCCGACCCTTGATAACCGGAGCAATAGCCGGCGAAAGCCAAGAAGAGATAAACGCCGGATACGGCATTGATCAACTTGTTTACGCGGGCGCCGGCGTGAAGGTTGACATTATCGGCAAACTCCCAAAGCGTCAAGCCCGTGACCAAGGCAAAGAGCAAGGTAAAGCTCCACGGCGAAAGCAATATTGAGCCTACGAGTACGGCGACAAAGGCCGTTCCGGTCAGTGCGCGCAAGGCAAGATTACTCATGCGGTTGTTCGTTTGTGGTTTCACTATTCTCATCGTCCTCAACGGCAGCCGTCGGGATCTCCGGCGGTAAGGCGGGAGAAGGATTCTCGACAAGCGGCGCTTCATCGGCAGCATTTTGCTCAAGCAGAGCAGATATGCTTTGCGCCGAAGGGCATCCGGGGATGGCAGGGGGCGTCATAGAGACATTGTCAACGGGCACTTGTGCCGTCTTTTGCTTAGCCTGCAGCTCCTCTTCCAAGAGTACGTCGGCGCGACTTTTCCACGGACGCGGCCCAAATATGCGCTCCACATCCTCGGTAAAGATCACCTCACGCTCTATCAAGAGTTCAGCGAGGGCGGCGTGCTTTTCCTTGTTGTCCATTAAGAGTTGCTTTGCACGAGCATATTGCTCATTGATCAACTTATGGACCTCAGCGTCGATCTTTTCGGCCGTCTTCTCAGAATATGGTTTGGTGAAATTATATTCCTGTGTATCGTAATAACAGAGATTGGACAGCTCATCGCTCATTCCGAGATAAGCCACCATACCATAGCTACGCTTCGTGACAGTCTCCAGATCGCTAAGTGCACCGGAGGAAATGTGACCTGTAACCAACTCTTCGGCAGCGCGACCACCGAGCGTAGCGCAAATTTCATCGAGCATCTGTTCGCGCGTTGTGATGGTGCGCTCCTCCGGCAAATACCAGGCAGCGCCAAGCGCTTGCCCACGAGGCACAATCGTAACCTTAACCAAAGGATTCGCGTAGCGCAACAGCCAAGATACAGAAGCGTGACCGGCTTCGTGGATGGCGATCGTTCTCTTCTCGGCCTCAGTCATCACTTTATTTTTCTTCTCCAATCCACCTATGATCCTGTCGACAGCATCTAAGAAGTC
>JABZGO010000016.1 GCA_015259305.1 Alloprevotella tannerae
GCAAGAACTCGCCGGGGCGATCGGCCGGTTCGTCGAAGTGGCGCTTCAAAGCAGGGTAGAGGATGCTGCGCACAAGTGTACTCTTGCCCGAACCGGATACGCCCGTCACGACGGTCATCACGTTGAGCGGAAACTCGACCGTGATACCTTTTAAGTTGTTGGCGCGCGCACCTTCGACAGTGATACTGCGCGTCCACGAACGCCGCGTAGCGGGTACATCGATCGTCTCTTCGCCCGACAAGTATTTGAGCGTGTGGGATGGAAGTTCGGCCGACTGCTGCGGCAAGTCGGTGCTTGGCGCCTGCCCCTCCGCAAACGGATTGGGCCCTGCGAAGACTACGCGTCCGCCCAAACGGCCCGCATCAGGGCCTATGTCGACAATGTAATCGGCAGCCCGCATGATTTCTTCGTCGTGTTCTACTACAATTACCGTATTCCCGAGATCGCGCAAAGCCTTTAAGACGTGGATAAGGCGCCCCGTATCGCGACTGTGCAGACCGATGCTTGGCTCATCTAATATATAGAGCGAGCCAACGAGGCTGCTGCCGAGACTCGTGGCGAGATTGATGCGCTGACTCTCACCGCCGGAAAGCGTATTGGCTGCGCGGTCGAGCGTCAGATAGCCTAAGCCTACATCGACCAAGAAGCGGAGCCGCTGACGTAGTTCGGTGAGTAAGCGTGCGGCGAGTTGCTCCTCGTGCGGCTCGAGTTTGAGTACGTGTTCAAACCATTCCGATAAGTCGGCTACGGACATACGCACCAAGCGGCTGATGCTTTCGCCTCCGACGCGGACGTAGCCCGCCTCGGGCTTTAACCGGCTGCCTTGACAGACGGGACAAGTCGTTTTGCCACGGTAACGCGCCAACATTACGCGATACTGAATCTTATATTGATTCTCGCGGAGCATTTCAAAAAAGGCATCAAGCGTTACCTGCTCCACTTTTGGGAGCGCCTGCTCCGTTTTGTCGCCGTGCCACAAAATGTTTTTTTCTTCCTGCGTCAGTTCAAAAAAAGGTTTAAACACCGGAAATCCACGTGGTGCTTGACGGCGGCAAAACTCTTCGCGCCATTGGCCCATTTTTTCGCCCCGCCAACAGACGACGGCACCATCGTAGATGCTCAAAGCCGTATTGGGCACGACGAGTTGCTCATCGATGCCGATCACTTTTCCAAAGCCTTCGCACTCGGGACAAGCACCGGCCGGCGAGTTGAATGAAAACAGTTGGTCAGAAGGTTCTTCAAATTGTATGCCGTCGGCTTCAAAGCGCTCAGAGAAGCGATGCAGCGCCTTAGAAGGGTAGAAGCGTAGCAAGCATTCGCCTTTGCCTTCATAAAAGGCGCGCTCTACGGAGTCGGTAAGCCGATTGACTGCCTCGTTAGCGGGATCTACGCTCAGACGGTCAATAAGCAGAAAAGCCGCATCCGAGGCCTCGACTTCTCGAAGTCGGTCAGCGTCTTGCAAGACATCGTCGATGTGAAGCATCGTCCCATCAAGATCAAGCCTACTTATGCCCTGTTTGAGATAAACGGCCAACTGCTCGCTCATACTTCTATCTGCGTTGCGCACGATCGGGGCTAAGAGCGTAAAACGCGTGCTGGGCGAATAAGATAAAGCACAATGGACAACGTCGGCCCGCGTATGGCGCTTCACTTCCACGCCACTTACAGGGGAAAAAGTGTGACCAATGCGGGCAAAAAGCATACGAAGATAGTCGTAAATCTCAGTAGACGTCCCTACCGTTGAGCGCGGGTTGCGCGCCGTCGTCTTCTGCTCGATGGCAATGGCAGGAGGAAGCCCTTTGATATAATCACAATCGGGCTTGTTCATACGGCCTAAAAATTGGCGGGCATACGCAGAAAGGCTCTCAACATAACGTCGCTGCCCTTCGGCATAGAGCGTGTCGAAAGCCAATGAGGACTTGCCGCTGCCGCTTAAGCCCGTAATGACGATTAGCTGCCCCTGAGGGAGGTTTAAGTCTATATTTTTGAGATTATTTACGCGCGCTCCCTTAACGCGAATAAGTTCTTCCATACGCTTCGTTTTAACGAGCAAAAGTAAACTTTTCCTTGCAGACGGCAAAAGTAAAAGCAACGTGAGTTTGGCGCAAACGCCGATTAAGAGCTTAGAAAAGCAGCTTCCGTGTGATCTTAGTGCAGCCGGAGACGTCGGAAGTCCTTCCCCGTGCTCCGAAAGGGGAGAAGCGCGTTGACGCAATCTACTTCGAGCCATTTCCATCTTGCACACCTCAGTCCGCCGCTATCTCAAAGTCAGCTCGGAGCGCAAGAAAACAATACGTTTACCTTCATACTTCTGCCGCCACTTGTAGCGATGCGTATTCTTTTTGCGGAGATCTTTTTCTCTGTTGCCGAGCTTGAGAAGCGGGCAATGATTTATACCTTGTTTTAGGTATTGCAGGCGACTAAAGGCGGACTTATTTTTGCAAAATAATCAGACTTACACAAAAGCGTATTAAAATGAAAAAAAAAGTACTTTATCTATCGTTATGTATCTCGATAACGTCTGCCGCACATTGTGTTGCGCAGACGGAGAACCCGCAGGACTCCACGCGGCAACTTAAGGAAGTCGTCGTGAGTGCAACGCGCATCCCCGAAGTAAAATCGAATGCGGCGGCCACAGTGACAATCATCGACCAACGTCAGATTGCCGAAATGAGCAAGACCGCGCCCGATTTAACCCAACTGCTGGGTTTGCTCACGCCCGGCTTAGCGTTGTCGAGCAATACGACGAGTAGTCGTTCGCAGTCGCTTCGTGGAAGAAGTGCGCTCGTCTTGATTGACGGGATACCCCAATCGACGCCTTTACGTTCGACCGACCGCGATATTCGCACCATCGACATCGCAGCCATCGACCACATTGAAGTTGTGAAGGGGTCGACGGCGCTCTACGGCAACGGCGCTATTGGCGGTTTGATCAACATTGTTACGAAGAAGAACGCTACGAACAGAACGATTGCCGGCCAAACTTCCTTAGCCGGTTCTACTTACAATTTCTTTCAACGAAGCAAGGGGCAGGGCTATCGCCTCAACCAACAGCTTTACGGAAAGGTCGGCAAACTCGACTATCTCGTCAACGGCGCATTCGGACGCACAGGGAGCTGCGTGGATGGTGATGGGCAATACATCTCTCCGCGCTACGGACTCGGCGATACTTACACGACCAACGTCCTCGTTAATTTAGGCTATGCTTTGTCGACGAAGAACCGACTCGAATTGATGTACAACTATTATCGTAGCGTGCAAGATACCAAGCTGATTCCCGCTGCCGGAAAATATCTTATAAAGCCGGCTATTGGTGTCATCGGCAATAAAGATCCGCAAGCTGTAGATGAGGGCACGCGCTACAACCACAACGCCTACCTCAAGTTTACGTCTAAAGAGCTGTTTCGCCATACAGATTTTGAAGCAGCCGTATTTGGCTCAAGTTTATATACGATCTTCGACTTCCGAAAAGCAAACCCCGCCCAGCCTCGCTGGGAAGAAACCAGCGGACAGTCGGCCATAAAAGATCGCAAGTTCGGCTTACGCGCACAGTTTAGTTCACATCTCATATTCTCCGACAACGTCTTTACTCGTCTTGTTTATGGTTACGACTATCTTCTTGACAAGACGGCCCAACCCCTCGTTGATGGGCGTCTGTGGGTGCCTTGGCTGACCAGCAACAACCACGCGCCTTTTATTCAAACCAAGACTACGTTGTGGCAATACGTTAACATTAAAATTGGCGGCCGTTACGACTTTATCAACGTCAGCGTACCTGACTATGACGTCCTACGCAATAAGCTCAGCGACCCGCAGGTGCGCGTAAAAGGCGGATCGCTCCACTACAACAACTTCTCTTTTAACATGGGATTGTCCTACAATAAGTATCCCGTGTTCCAGCCGTTTGTTGCCTTTTCGCAAGGCTTCTCTATCTTCGACTTAGGGCGTACGCTCCGTGCAGCAAAGGCCGATGTGCTCTCAAAGATATCTACCGAGCCGGTAAAAACAAACAACTACGAAATCGGTGCTTACGCTAACATTGACAACTGGTTGCAACTCAACGGCTCCTTCTTCTATACTTACTCAAAACTGGGTAGTGATCTCAAAATAGAAAATGGTTTTTGGGTCGTTAACCGCACGCCACAGAAGGTTTACGGCGTTGAGTTGAGCGCAGATGCCAAGCTGACCGACAAGCTGAAGGCCGGAGCTAACTTCTCTTGGCTGGAAGGAAAGATAAAGTCTGCATCAGGCAACTGGGATACTTATATGTCGAACATTTCTATCCCGGCTTCAAAACTATTGATGTATGTCAACTATGCGCCCATCAAGGATACTTACGTCCAACTACAGTATCTCCATACGGGTAAACGCGACCGCTTTTCGCCCAATGCCTCCGGCGTTTATCAAGAAGGCGAAGGGCCCGTCAAACGCATCAACCTTCTCAACCTGATATTGGGGGCAAAAGTAAAAGCCTGGGATTTCAGTCTGGCGATCTCCAATCTCTTGAATCATACTTATTATACTCCTTCCTCCATGCTGATGGCTCGCAACGCGGAATATGCACATGCCGACGGCCGAAAGGTTACCCTCACGGCCACATTCAAATTTTGAAGCATATCCGTCGTTAGATAAGTCAACGGTCGCTTTAAGGAGCGGCGAAGACCACTGAGCATCTTGAGCCTTGGCACTACCAAAAAGGCCCTTCGTATAGCGCATTGCCTATACGAGGGCCTTTTCTGTGTGCCCGCTTCAGCTCTTGCAAGTTCTTTAGCGGCTGCCGTTTGAGCAGTAGCCGGGCAACATAAGTACGAGCATCGATGGCGTTTCCCCGTTTCGTATATGTTTTGTCGCTCCTCGCCCGACAAAGGCGTCCCTCCATAGGCAGATCAATCTGCTAAAGAGCGCTTTCAAGACACCAACCGATGTTGCAAAAATTCGCATAGGAGATCGAAGAAATTCTCTTAGGTGATCAGAAAAATTGTCTTAGGTGATCGAAAAAATTGTCCTATAAGACAATTTTTCTTCTCTTATAGGAAAGTTTTTAGATGCCTTATACTGTTGATAATCAATGCCTTTTTTTCTATCTTTCTCTCGCTCTTCTCTCTGCGATTCAGCAGCTTCTTTTAATGGTCGACCTCAACTCAGGGCTGAAGCCAACGGCTACTACCCGAAAGGGAATGCAACTATTTTGCAACATTTGAATCGTAAACTACAAGCATAATAAGAACATCATATCCTTTCTCTTATTCTGATTTGCACTTTAGTCGCATGGCCATAAAGTTTCAAAGTGACTCCGACGTTTTATTCAGCGGCATTATGACCAATTTGTGTGATTCCATAAAAATAGACCGCACTTATTCTCTCCTGAAATGGAAAAAACGCTTCTGCACTATGGCGTGGAAAGCACTAAGCAGATCGCTCACAGAAAAGCGTGGGGGAAATAAACGCAAGGGAGCTTGGGGCTTCTCTTTGTTTCTTCTAAATTTGCACTCGTAAACGACTTATATGCCTCAGAAACTCATACAAACACAAAAGGAAGAGCAAACCCAACAGCTCTCGGCTGTGCAAGTGGCTATGGCGCGCTTGCTCGAACTGCCTGTGATGGATCTGGAGCAGCGCGTGCGCAACGAATTGGAAGATAATGCTGCGTTGGAGGAGGCCGGACCTGATAAAAATGAGGAGGATATGGCGGCAGAAACGACGGAAGCGGACGATAATGAGTCGGAGACCGCTGAAGATGAGCCACACGCCGATGATGAGACGGCCGATTATTTGACGGAAGACGATATTCCGGATTATCTGTTGCGACAACGTAACGAGGCCGAGGAGCGCGAGGTGCAACTGGCGGCGACAAATAATGCGTATGATGAGCTTTATCGACAGATCGGTGAGCACGATCTCGATGAACAGCAACGCCGGATTATGGAATATCTTATCGGCAGTCTGGATAATGATGGCTATCTGCGTAAAGATTTGCGCACCATCGGCGATGAATTGGCGATTTATCAGAATTTGGACGTGTCTGAGGAAGAGTTGGAGCGATTGTTGCACCTCTTACAGCGATTTGAACCGCGCGGCATCGGAGCACGCGACTTGCAGGAATGCCTTCGCGTGCAATTGGAAAGTCCGGAGCTCAAGAGTCCTTTTAAGGCGCTCGCCATAGCCATCGTTGATCGTTGCTTTAAGGATTTTACGTATCACCATTGGAACACAATAAAGGCGCGATTAAAAACAGACGATGAAAGCCTGCAACAAGCAGCACAGCTGATACGTCGCTTAAATCCGAAACCCGGTAGTGCTTTGAATGAAACGACGATCGGAACGGCGCCAACGGCAATCCCCGACTTTTATGTTCACGTTGAAGATGATGGAAGTATCAGCGTGCGACTCAATAATGGAGACGTCCCCGAATTGCGTGTGAGTAAGGCGTTCAAAGATACGGTGCGCGAGTTTGGCGGCCATAAAGACTTGAATAAAAGTCAGCGCGATGCTTACGTTTATGCTCGCAAGAAAGTGGGGGATGCGCAGCTCTTCCTCGAACTCATCAACCGGCGGCGCAAGACTTTGATGGGCGTGATGCGTGGCATCGTCGAGCGGCAACGCGACTTCTTCCTGAACGACGACGATGAAATGCTACTCGTCCCCATGACGCTACGCGATGTCGCTGAGAAGGCCGGCGTAGATATTTCTACCGTTTCACGCGTCACGGGAAGCAAATATGTGCAGACGCAACACGGACTTTACCCGCTTAAGTTCTTCTTCTCCTCCCAATTTACTTCCGGCGAGGGAGAAGAACTCTCGTCGCGCCAAGCCAAAGCTGCACTGCGTGAGGCCATAGCTGCCGAAGACAAGCGCCATCCCTTGGCCGACGAAGCGCTGACGCTCGTCATGAAAGAAAAAGGTTTCCCCATCTCGCGCCGCACGGTGGCTAAATATCGAGAGCAATTGGGCATTCCGAAGTCCGGACTGCGCAAACAATAATACAACTCAAAACCATACAACTCGTAGAAATCTCAATAAGATTTACTTTCAAGCAATGTCCAATAAGTATCTCATCTTATCAGCACAAGCTGTTTCGCTACTTTTCTCGCCGTTTTATATGCCGGTCGTAGCTTTTTTAGCCTTGTTCGTTTTTAGTTATATGAGTTTGCTTCCGCCTTCTTATAAGGCGATGTTGTTGTTTATGGTTTGGCTCTTTACCGTCATTCTGCCACGTTTGTCCATCTTTACTTACCGCAAACTCAATGGCTGGACGCGCCACGGCTTAGGACGCCGCACCAATCGCTACGTACCCTATCTTTTGAGTATGATGAACTATGCCTTGCTGCTCTATTTAATGGAGCGCATGCATATGCCTCGTTTCACGCTTGGCATCATCGCCGGGGCGCTTGCGCTTCAGATCGTATGCGCCGTGCTCAATAATTGGATAAAAGTGAGTACCCACGCGGCTGCTTCCGGCGGCGTTATCGGCGCATTACTGGCATTCTCCGAAATCTTTTCGTTTGATCCCACTTGGTGGCTGTGCTTCTCTATTCTGCTTTGCGGCTTAGTCTGCACAAGCCGGCTCATCTTGCGCCAACATTCGCTCCGCGACATCGGACTGGGCGTCTTGATCGGCATACTTTGCGGCTATCTCTGCGTGCGTTTTATGTAAGCGCCTCGCAAATTGAGGGTCCCACCGCCCCGCCACACATTATTATATATAGAATCAACGTTACCAACAATCAATATAATACAACGAATTATGCAACCACTCATCAGCATTATTATGGGTAGTACCTCCGATCTACCCATTATGGAGAAGGCCGCCAAGTTTCTCGACGAAATGGAAGTGCCATTTGAAATAAACGCCTTATCTGCCCACCGCACGCCCAACGAAGTCGAAGCCTTTGCGCAAGGTGCTGCCGCACGCGGCTTGAAAGTGATCATAGCAGGTGCCGGAATGGCAGCCGCTTTGCCCGGCGTTATCGCTGCTTCTACCACCTTGCCCGTAATCGGTGTCCCCATCAAAGGCATGTTAGATGGTTTAGATGCCCTCTTGTCTATCGTGCAAATGCCGCCGGGCATCCCCGTGGCTACGGTGGGCGTCAATGGTGCGCAAAATGCCGCTATCCTGGCTTTAGAGATGCTGGCTTTGAGCGATGCCGATTTAGCTGAGCGCCTCCGCCGCCACAAAAGCGGACTCAAAAATAAGATTGTGAAAGCTAACGAAGCTTTGGCCGCAGAGCAATATAAGTATAAGACCAACTAAGGTCGCAACGCCAATTTACAACAAGCTATGCAAAAGTATCATTGCGGGGCTGAACTTTTCAATTATACGCCCCGCACCTCGCACGAAGTAAAAGTTGGCAATCGCCCGATGGGCGGACCGTCCAATCCTATCCGCCTGCAGAGTATGACGACTACGAAGACGACCGATACGGCCGAATCCGTGGCGCAGACAAAAAGGATTGTGGCGGCCGGTGCCGACTATGTGCGCCTGACTACGCAAGGTCTGCGCGAAGCCGAAAACCTACGCAATATCAAGGCCGCACTAAAAGCAGATGGTGTCGACGTCCCCCTCGTGGCCGACGTGCATTTTAATCCTGCCGTAGCTGATGCAGCCGCTGCCATCGTAGAAGGCGTCCGCATCAACCCGGGCAACTACGTCGACCCTGCCCGCACGTTCCGCCATCTCGAATATACCGACGAAGAATACGCCGCCGAATTAGACCGCCTCGAAGCGCGCTTCAAGCAACTCTTAGCCATTTGCCGACAACATCATACGACCCTCCGCATAGGGGTTAATCACGGGTCGCTATCCGACCGCATTATGAGTCGCTATGGCGATACGCCGGCCGGAATCGTTGAAAGTTGTATGGAATTTTTGCGCATTTGCGTCCGCGAGAACTTCCGCGACGTCGTCATCTCCATCAAAGCGAGCAATACGGTCGTGATGGTGCGCAGCGTCCGCCTGCTTTGCGCTGTGATGGAGCGCGAGGGTATGGACTTCCCCTTGCACTTAGGCGTGACGGAAGCCGGCGAGGGCGAGGACGGCCGCATCAAGAGTGCTGCCGGCATCGGTGCACTCCTGGCCGACGGAATTGGCGATACGATTCGCGTATCTTTGAGTGAGCCCCCCGAGGCAGAATTTCCCGTGGCCTATAAGTTGGCCGCCCACGTAGTGGAGCGCGCCGGCCACCCGATTATTCCCGGTCGCGCCTTTCCCGGTTTCGACTACGTTTCTCCTGATCGGCGCCCCACGATCGCTGTGGGCAATATCGGCGGTACGCAACCGCCCGTTGTCATCTCCACGCGTCTCGACGGCGATACGCATTTCAGTGCGACGCTGCCCGATTATGTGTATGCGGGGCGTCAACTTCCCGCCGCTGAGCAGCGAAAAGCGGGCGTCAAGTACATTATAGATGCCGACTTGTGGGCCGATGAGCCTGATACCTATCCGGTCTTCACGCCCGATACCTTGCCTTTCGTCGGGATGTGCAGGGCTAAGATGAAGTTTCTCTTCTTGACCTTTCCGGCCTTCGGAGAAGAAGTCAAGGCCTGTTTGCGCCTGCATCCGGAGATGGTCATTATCGCGCAGAGCAACCACGCCAACCGCCTTGGCGAGCAGCGTGCACTCATCCACGAACTATGGTCTGAAAACTTCTCGACGCCGGTGGTTATTTTCCTCCAATCTACCTTTGGTGATGATCAGCGCGAGGACTTCCAAATCTGCCATGCGGCTGATGCCGGCGCACTCTTCTTCGATGGTTTGGCAGATGGCTTGATGCTCTTCAACACGACACCCGAGGGGCACCGACCTTTGGCCCACGACTTGCAGGACGCCACGGCTTTCGGCATATTACAAGCCACCCGCCAACGTACGACGAAGACCGAATACATCAGTTGCCCGGGCTGCGGGCGCACACTCTATGACCTGCAACAAACCATCGCTCGCATAAAAGCGGAAACGGGCCACCTAAAGGGCTTAAAAATCGGAATAATGGGCTGTATCGTCAACGGACCCGGCGAAATGGCCGATGCTGATTACGGCTACGTTGGCGCAGGGCCGGAGAAGGTAAGCCTCTATCGCGGCAAGGTTTGCATCGAGAAGAATATCCCGCAAGCGGATGCCGTTAGGCGCCTGCTCGAATTGATCGAAAAGGACAGCGAGCGCCAAAAGCCCGCATCGACCGACTAATGCTATCGATCTTGATCTGACAAACGAACAACCATGCGCTTACTTGCCAACCAAGGAAGCGCATTTTCTTAACATCTGCCTGGAAACGGAGCGCGAAAATCAGGACCATTAAGGGCCTTAATCGCTTTATCCACAAAGCAAAATGAGCGGGGAGAAATTTGAAAGCAGATTTTGGGCCCTTTTTAGAGGCTTAAGCCTACTGAATGACAAAAAATTATCTGTGAACAAAGGCGTTTCTCGTTTCTAACGCGTAACTTTGCACCGCAAAAATAACAGTTGAAAAATTTATGTCATTAGATTACATCCTTTCACGCTTAAGTTGGCAGCAAATTGCCAGTACGTTTATCATCTTGTTTGCCATTATCGACATCTTGGGCTCGACGCCGCTCATCATCAATTTGAAAAAGCTCGACCGCCCCATTAATGCCATCTATGCCACGTTGATTTCAACGGCTTTGTTGATAGGATTTTTCTATGCCGGCGATCTTGTGCTCAAGCTCTTCAGCGTTGACATTCGCAGCTTCGCCGTGGCCGGTGCTATGATCTTATTTTTCATGGCGATAGAGATGATCTTGGACATCGAATTGTTTAAAAATAATGGCCCTGTAAAGGACGCTACGCTGATTCCGATTGTATTCCCGCTCATCGCAGGTCCCGGTGCGTTTACGACGCTCTTGTCTTTGCGTGCAGAATATGCGCAGGTAAACATCATCATCGGTATTCTGATCAATATGCTCTGGGTATTCTTCGTCTTGAAGATGACAGAGAAGGTCAATACCTATTTGGGGAAAGGCACGATCTATATCATGCGCAAGTTCTTCGGCATTATTCTTTTGGCCATCTCCGTGCGTATGTTCATGGTCAACCTTGCACAACTACTCCAAGGTACGGGCACAGCAGGATAACGCTTTAATCGAGGCGGTTTTTCCGTCAATCGCGTAAAACTATTTGAGGAGATTTGTCGACAGATGAATTTCCTCTTTTTTATATCTGTTTTCGCGAGGCGATGGCCTGCTCTGTTTCAGCCAGAGTCGAGGCCTATCCGTCCGGTGCTTAAAGCCGTTTCCGCCCTCCTTCCGCTCGCAAGCGGCCGATCGATAGGTGGTAGAGTAGGGCAATGTTTGCTTTCATATCATCGCTTTTTTCTGTGGACTTAGTCCTGTATCCTCACTCCTTTCGTCCCACTCCTTTTCACCCCCGTTTGCAACTATTTTGTGTGCGCTCGTGATAAAAAGAGTTTATCATCGTGATAAAAAGACCTTGCGCTCGTGAGGATAAAGGTTTACGCTCACGAGCGTAAACCCGGCTGATGGTGCGTGGCGCTCCGGATGCCCATCCGCGAGGCGCCGTTGCCTTGCGTTGCGTAAATGTTGTGACGATCTGCTCCTTCGTAAGCACCGATGGTCTACTCATAAGAAGCTTTCGGCCAATTTCTTGCGAGCAGATTCGATTTTCTCCCCGCAGATTGTTATTTTTGCGCCGTTAATTACAGAATGAAATGAAAAAGTTACGCCTCGGCTTATTGCCCCGCATTATTATTGCGATTATCTTAGGTATTGTTTTTGGCAATTTCTTGCCCGCTCCGGCGGTGCGCGTCTTTGCCACATTTAACAGTATCTTCAGCAACTTTCTCCAATTTCTCATACCTTTGATCATTCTGGGCCTCGTAACGCCCGCCATCGCTGATATTGGGAAGGGAGCCGGTAAACTCTTGGCCATTACGGCCTTGATTGCTTATCTTGATACGATCGGGGCCGGCTTGATCTCGTATTTTACGAGTGCTACGCTGTTTCCAAACTTGATTCCGGCTCACAGTACGGTGACTGCCTTTGCGCAAGTCGAGGCGCCGGGGGCGTATTTTACGATTAACATCCCGCCGATGCTTGACGTGATGACTTCGCTCGTAGCCTCGTTTACCCTGGGCTTGGGCATTGCCTTTTTTTCTTCGCCCCATCTCAAAGAATTGTGCAACGAATTTAAAGATATCGTGGTCAAAACAATCGAGGTTGTCATACTTCCGCTGCTGCCGATCTACATTTTTGGCATCTTTTTGAGTATGACGCATACCGGACAGGCGATGCGCGTGATTTCTGTCTTTATATCCGTGATCGGAATCATCTTCGTGATGCACGTGGTCTTGCTCTTGCTGCAATATATCGCAGCGGGCGCGGTGTCGCATAAGAATCCCTTCCGCCTTTTGGCGAATATGATGCCCGCATACTTTACGGCGCTGGGCACATCTTCGTCTGCGGCGACCATTCCGGTGACCCTGAAACAAACGGAAAAGAATGGCGTGAGCAGCGCTATTGCCGGTTTCGTCGTCCCGCTTTGTGCGACGATCCATTTATCAGGAAGTATGTTGAAAATTGTCGCTTGTGCGGTCGCGCTAATGTTGATGGAGGGGATGCCGTTTGATTTCGGCGCATTCTTTGGCTTTATCTTGATGCTCGGCGTAATGATGGTGGCCGCCCCGGGCGTACCCGGCGGCGCGATAATGGCGGCCCTCGGCGTCTTATCCTCGATGTTGGGCTTCGGACAAAGTGAACAGGCGCTCATGATCGCACTCTACATCACGATGGACAACTTCGGGACGGCTTGTAACGTGACCGGCGACGGCGCAATCGCGATCGTGATGGACCGATTCTTTGCTAAAAAAAATGCAACTCCGACTGCTGCTTAACGGAAAGCGGACGGGAGTTGCATCATTTACACTTTGGCTTGCGCAAGACCCATTCGGGCTTGCGCAAGATTTGTTTTCGGTCGCTCTAATCTTTGCTCACGATCGCCCTAATCCAAAAAGCCTTGTCGGCGTAAAGCCTCCAGTAGCGTAGCGCTCAATGCTTCGTTATCGCGTTTGGTATAGCGGCAATCCGTAAAGACTTGCGCGAGCGTCTCTTTCTGATTTTCTTCAACGAATCTTTGATTCTCGGGTAGCGATTCCTTATAGCGGTAATCGCGATCGATACTTTCGTTCGTAATAGGCTGATACTTTTCCTCGTGTAGTATTGCCGAAAGCGGAAGTCTGTCCGTCAGCGGCGGTTCTTCTGCAGGCCAACCGAGCGTAATTGTAGCCAGAGGCATTACCAAGCGAGGCAAAGCCAGCGCATCTATGATCCCGCTAGCGTTGTACAAAGTCGTGCCCAAATAGCACAAGCCCAAACCTGCCTCCTCAGCCAAATGGCAGAACGTTTGGCAAAAGAGGAGCGCGTCAGAAGCCGCGTTGAGGAAAGAAAGAATGTTGTCGTAGCCGGGGTGTCCTTTGCGCCGCTGCGCCCATTCCGTTGTGCGGTGAAAATCTGCGCAGAACGTGAGCACCACGGGCGCATTCTGAACCATCGGTTGGTTGAAATGGAGCGGCGCGAGCCGCGCTTTGTTCGCAGGATCCCGTGTGGTGACCACGCTATACAGTTGCAGGTTGCCCATGGTCTGGGTTCGCTCAGCTCTCTTCAAGAGTTCATTCAGCAAATCTGAAGGCACGTCTTCAGCAGTATATTTCCGGATCGTCCGTCTCGTAGTTATGTTGACCATATCTTAATTCTCGTTTTGTTAATTCCTGTTTTTAATTGTGCCGAACGTACCCGCAGTCTTGGCAGACCAATCCTTCGTCGCTATAAACCAGCGTCTCGAGGCCGCAGTGTGGACATTTTTCGCCGTGCACAAGCGTCCCGTCGGCAATATACTTCTTCAAAGCCCTTTCGACCCCAACTTTCCACGTGTTAATGTTTTCGCTCTCCATCTGCATCGAACTTATCAGCTTGATAACTCTATCGATGGGCATCCGATAGCGTAGAATGCCGGAAATGAGTTTGGCGTAATTCCAATACTCTTTGTTGAATTTTTCGTTGAGTCCTTCTACCGTCGTTTTATAGCCGCGTCTGTTTTCAAATTGGAAGTCGTAGCGGTGCGAGCCATCAGGATTTGTCGATTTAATGATGCGTCCTTTTGTAACCGACTTTGGCAATACGATTCCTTCATCGTCATCTTGCAAGCCGGTGAAAATCTCGTAGGGCCGCCCATCTAAAAGGCCGACGAAGGCCACCCATTTTTCTTTGTTGTTCTGAAACCTTACGACGTCGCAATCTAAGCTATAGGGCCGATGCTCCACAACTTCAGGCAAGGCGTAAGCCGTTGCCGATGCTGCCATTTGGCCGGTCTCCGCGCCGGTTGCGAGTACATCTTCCGCCGTCGCTTTTTTGATGTAGCAACTCTGATATCCCGATTTCCACGTTGCAAAATAGCAGTGTGCAATCATCGATTCGTCTGCCGTTTCCGGTAAAGCGAAAGTCGGCCGGTTGATGCCTTGCGCCTCGAGTGGCGCCGTCGTGAGCGGTTGTTTTTCTTTAAAATATTCTTGCGCCTGTTCGCGTGCCGCTTTCAGCCACACATCAGGTGTACTGTCTGCTTGTAGATCCGGCTTGTTGGGTGTTACGATGGTACAAGCAAGATTTCGGCGGCCGATCTTTTGCATCCGGTCATACAAGTCAGGCGCCACGTTGCGCAGGCGAAGAATGAGCGAATTTTCGGCTTCACATCCCGCATCGTAGTCCGAGAAAGCGCCGCGCTCCTCCGCCATTTTTACCGTCGACTCGCAAGTGGCTACAGCCAACGACTGCTTTATGGCCCGCGTATGCGCTCCCGCCGCCGGCGTATCTTGTGATAGTCCGAGTGCAGCGAGTGTTTCCGCCTCGCCCGTGAGTAGCAGGCTCGTAGGGCGATAAGTCAGCAGTCGGCGGCGCACCTTTTCCCAAAGTCTTTGTTCGACCTTTTTCGCCTCCTCAGGCAGGTCTGCATCAGTCAGGTCATTCAGCAACTGTTCGATTTTTTCTTCTTCAATATCTACGAGGTCATCGGCGAGCCGCTGAATCAGGAATAAGTGGCGGCGAAACAATTTATGGTCAAACACGGCCTGATCCGAGAACGCCTGCTCCACATAGCTATAGAGATTGATTGTAAGCAGTCGGCTACTATCGTAAGTGGCGAGTGGTATAGTCGCGTTTTGCGTCGCCGCGAGTGTTTGCGGCCGCGCGCCGGCATAGCATCCGGTCAACTGCTCTTTGAGAATATTGTCGACAAACTGAATTTCCGGCGCCTCGTTGCGCATCGCTTTGCGCAGAAGTTTTTCCCAGAGTCGGCGCGCTTCGATATGCGTGGCGATCCGGGGGCTTTCGGCATCGATCGGAAACTGCTGCCGATAGCTTTCGCCTTTAGCTACGGCATACATAAAGTCATCATCAATGAGCAAGCAGCAATTGACGCCTGCAATCGTCCGCATTCGTGTGCCGGCATTGATAAAAGCTTCCGCGTCGGGGTGCTTTATGCTCAGCGAGAGCGTGATCGGGGCGCAGGCCGCCAAGCAAGCTACTTCCTGCCGCGAACGAGCGTAGCGCTCCAGCGCACTGACAACGTCCGGTGTAGCTCTTTCCGATTGTTCTGCTTGAAGTTGAGCGGGATAAATCCGAGATAAATCGTGCCCCAATGCCACGCCGCGCCGCAAGAGGTAAACCTCCTCATCATCAGCTTGCAGCAGCTCATGATACGAATAAGCCTTTGGTCCAAAACCGATGGCAATAGCGTCAGCAATAGGCGCCGACTGCTGCTGATTGCCCAAGCCGGCCAGCATTGGTCCGGATAGGCTGACGTGATGAGCGGGATAGAGCAAACCGAAGATCTCCTCCTCGCTTACGGGGTTTGGATATTTGGATTCGATGCGTGCCAATGCGCCGGCACAGCGTCGGAGCGTAGCTTCCGGCATAGCCTCCGGCAGATGGCCTGACGCATCTTTCAGAGCGCAGGTCTCAATCCATTGGCAGGCAGCAGTCTCGTTGCCTTCATAATATTTGCTTGCGGCGCGTAAGGCCTCATCGTAGGTGGTGGTAGTCTGTTTCACGATCAACCAATTGAGGGCATAATATAATGATACTGCAAAACTAACTAATAAACGGCAAAGCGGCAACGCTCAGCGGCCTCTCTTCGTAGGCGTAGGGTAAGTTTGCAGCCGTTGGCCGTTTGCCTTCGGAGCCTTCCAACTGCACACGGCAGCGTTGATGGTCATTGCCGGATCGGCGTCCTTCCGCTTTTCGCGCCCTATAGCCTTGTGGGTGCTGAGCGTGCTTCGTGGCCCATCCCTGCTATCTCAACATCGATATCTTCTTGCTGAAAATGAGTGGATTGAATATTATGTTGAGGACGATAAAAGTCGAGTTGTGCCTGATTCTGTCCTCGCCTTGATCCGGGCGCTTTGGCGCGAGCTTAAGGCATGTCTTTATATAAAGTATGCGCTTTGAACGGCGAAAAGTAAGTCCCCCAAAAGTGGCAATGAAGCGTTGGGCCGTAAGCCGTGCAGCGTGCGCTTCATCCTGCCGTTCTCTCGTTTGCGAAGTTTGCGCTCGTGATAAAAAGGGCTTACGCTCGTGATAAAAAGAGCTTGCGCTCACGAGAAAAAAGGTTTACGCTCACGAGCGTAAGCTTAGCCGGCGGGGCGCGTGCCGCTACAAAAGAAGATGAAAGAGCCTAAAAATAAGCCTTTGTGCGTATAAAAATGCATAATACGGGCAGTCTTCTTGGGAATAAATGTATGCAAGAGCATATTTTAATGTAAAAATGCTTATTTTTGCCATGTCTTTTATTGCTACTTCAGCAGGTGAATTGCGAAATGGGCAACCAATGAAGAGAAGTATGCAGGTAAAAGTGCTGTCGAGTAACCGACAAGCTCAATTATCAAACTCGTTATGAAGAAGTTTTTACTTGTATTTTTTGCCTTGGCAATGACTATCACAACAAGGGGGCAGTCTGCTTCTGATCACATGACTTTTAAGGGTATTCCTATTAGTGGGAGTCTTATGGAGTTTGCTCAAAAACTGAGCCAAAAAGGGTTTACCGTGGTGCAAACTAATGATGTTAACGTTGTGCTCGTAGGAGATTTTGCTGGATACAAAGATTGTCAGATACTTCTCTTAGCAACCAAGGAAACAAAAACTATATATGCAGTTAGTGTCTTTTTGCCAAGCAGCACTTCTTGGTCACTCTTAGAAAGTAATTACAACCATTTAAAGACAATGCTGACTCAAAAATATGGTTCGCCGCAAAATGTTGTAGAGGAATTTCCAAGAGGATCAAGCGGTGCATCAGATGTTCTTAAG
>JABZGO010000170.1 GCA_015259305.1 Alloprevotella tannerae
CACCGCCGTCTACCGTCTCTGTGGTGTTGTCGGCAGCCAGTTGGTCGCCGTCGTACTCGATCGTGGCTTTCACGCGTAGTTTGTCAGCCTGCTCATTGATCGCTACGGGCAAGTGCAGACGTACCGTATCGTTGGCGAGCGAAGCCAAGGGGCGGTTGATGCTGGCCGTATCGCAAGGCTTTTCGTTGGCGAAGAGGATCACGCGATAAGCATCGGCGGGCTTTGTACCCAAATTCTTCAGTGTCACGGTGACGCTGTCGCTCTTGCCGGCATTGATGAAGTCGGGCGCTTTGATGCTTGTAGCGGCCAAGTTGCGGTCCATCTGATCAATGATGTTAATATTGTCGACACCGATCAATACTTTGTTGCCTTGTGCCAAGCCGTCAAACTTCACAATGATATAGCGCTCGGCGGTATATGCGGAGAGGTCAACCAATTTTCGCTCCCAGCCGTTCTTGCTTGTTTGCGTGAGATCGTATTGCGCCACCAAGTGGTCTACGCCATCAGGCGTTTGCGCGAGTACTTTCAGCACGGCTTCGTTGCCAACCAAAGAGTAGAGATCGAAGAAGAGTTTCGGTCGAACGGCGCCCGATAGCGTTACCTTCGGAAGGTTCACTGAGGTTTCGTCACCTGACTGTATGGTGTAAGAAATCGTCTGTCCGGCGTACTCTTCATCATAATTGGCCCAGACTAAACTACCGCCGTCGTTGTCGGATGCGGCATCGGTGACGACACGCCAAGGCGCAGCCGTCTTGCGGTTGTCATATTGTGCGTTACCCAAGAGGGTCGCAAAACCATTGTCGAGTTTGCCGCCCGTCAAACTTTCTTTGAAGGGCAATTTAATATTAGGTCCTACGACCACACCGCGAGCTGAAACGTAATCGCTATGACCGCCTTCGCTGTTAGCCCGCGCGGCGAACCACGCCAAGGCTTGCGTTTTGCCGTCGTCGGCAGGAGTTATGTTAGGATCAACAGCTAAGGTCGTGCTCGTTGCACCCGCTTGGCTCGTCGTCAGCGAATCGCCTAATTCATGCCCGAACTGGCCGTTAACGAGCGAGAAGAAGGTAACGCTAACCTTGTCCGGCTCGAGGAAACCGCCGTTGGCGCCCGGCCGGCTGAAAGCATTCCACGATGCTTGTAGCGTCGTGCCTTTGTCGACAAAGGTGATGCCCGTAGGATTCTTGGGGCGGTCCATTCCGATGTAGGCCTGCGCAGACGTAGCGCGGCCCGGGTGGCCGTTAAGATAGGGCGTAATCGTGTAGGTATGGAAGCCGTTATCGGGAACGTTGGCGTCGGTCCACGTTACTTGCGCTCTCGGCATTGAACCGCTGATGCGGCCGGCCCAAACATCGTCGCGCATCACTACAAAACTGTCTACGCGACTCAGCGTTGCGCCATTTAACGTCAGGTCGGGCGTAATAAATTGCACGGTAGCTTGCAGCGCGCCGCGCTGTGCGGGCGTTACGGTCAATGATTTTACGGAGTCGGGCGATGCGGTGTAGGCCGTCTTCTTGATTGTCAGTTTGTCGATGGCGATTTGGAACTTCTCGCCGGCGGGTGTGTTGTCGTGGAAGCCGATGTAGACGTTTCCGCTTGCCGTTGGTATGAGATCAACCGTGCAAACCTGCCATTGGCCGTTTGTTTCTGAAAATTCGGGCGTGAAAGTGTTGAGCAACGTGTTGGTCATGTGGGCCGGTGTGTCGCCGTTGCCCCATTTTACCTCCAGCGTATTGCGATAGGCGTCCATAATATTGCGTACCTTGAACGTGATTGTATAGACACGATCACTGGAAATATGGATGGGCGGGGTAAGCAACCAATCGTCGCTGGCTGCTTTGACGCGTGCTTGGTTGCTCATAGCACCGTAGCCGGTCACGCCGTTGGACCACCAAGTGAAGTTGTCGTTGTTGGCGTCAATGACTTTGAACAAGGACAACGCTGAAGTGCCCTCGATGGTGTACTGCCAATCCGGCTCGATCGCAGCGCCGGCGATGATGATCGGCGTGTTGGCCCAAGCGCCCTTGACGTTGGCGCTGTTAGCTCGAACGGCATAGGTGTAGCTCGCCAATTGCGCCGCAGAGACGTCATCGGTACACGATGTAGCGCTGATTCCTGAGGCAACCATCGTCGTATCGCGGCCCTGAATGCGTACAACGTCGTAGGTAAGTGGGCCTAATGTGCCTTGTTTTGTGCCGGCAGTGGGAGCGTTCCACGCAATTGTGACTATGCCGCCCGCCATAGTAGCCGTTGGATTGCCCACTTTTTCGGGTTCATCGAAGCCGATCCATTTGTTGAGCGTTGCTGCGGCCGACTCGCCGGCTGCATTGGTGACGGTCACGGCCAACACAAAGTTGCCGCTAAAGGGTGCTGTGATCGGCGTCGTCACCGTTGCGCCCGGAAGCGCTGTGCCCGAAGCCAGTTGGACTCCATTGCCCTTGATCGTATAGTTTAAAGAGCCGGTCAGGCTTTTTCCACCGGCCGTTTGCGTCGGCATGGTAAACTGCATGCTGCCACTGAGGCTCGTGCCGCTAAAGGTGGCGGCCAGAGCGGTTGCCACCGCGGGAACGTCGTCGGCTGCCGTGGCCGGTGCAATCAGCATACCATACATTGTGAAGTCAGTCTCGGCGATTTTCGTCGCCGCACCGGTCTGCAAGTTTACGGTATAGAGACCCGTGTCGTAATTCTTATCTTGTGCGTACCAAAAAAACGTATCGTCTTTCGGGTTAATCTCACCCGTCTGATCGTATGGGCCGCCGTCTTCATCGGTCAATTCAAGTCCGGTTGGCCCTACGAGCGTCTCCTTTCCATCTGTGATGGAGATGCGATACAGATTACCATCGGCCGCGATGCCATAGAGTTGCTTTGCGGCTGTGATGCCCATCGCGACATAGCGGCGCGAGGTCGTCCCGAACGTTGTGCGTTGCTGCGTGCGGTAATCTACCGTGCCCAGCTCGTACTGGCGATTGCTGGCGCGACTATTAAAAAACTCGCCATACACAGTGCCGTCTGCCGCCTGCGCGGTTTCAATGGCTGCGAGCGAGAAATCGTTGTAGCTCTGTCCGCTTCCCGTCCACGTCGTCAAGTCGTACGTATAGAGCGTCAAGTCGCCGCTTCCTTCGCCATAGCGTTGGAAGTCGACCGTGTAGAGTTTGCCGTCAGCAACTTGTACGCCGTTTCTCGCGATGCGCTGTCCTTGCTTACCCATTGCGGTAAAGTCGATCTTTCCGCCTACATTCACGGGGCGGAAGGCGTAATAGCCCCACTGCTCGTTAATGCGTGCGTTGCCCCAGAGAGCTACGGTGGCATCGAATGCCTTCATTGTGTTGTTCGCGTTTTTACGCGCGATCAGCTTCTGCTGCGGCACGAGTCGCGCCAGTTGTGCTCCGGGCAGGATCGCTCCCGGTTTGACCAGCTTGCGCGCCTGTTGCGCTCCGCCCGATGCCGGAAGCAGTAGCGCCAGCGTCAAGAACAGAAAAGAGGTGATGGTTTTCTTCATAAGTATAATTAAAATGTTGCACTTGTTCCGCTGCAAAAATAGATGCAAATGTTGAATGGACAATCTTTTTTGTTTTAAAAACCTTACCAAATACGCACTTCTTTTGAGGAGGAGTGCAAGATTCGTGCGCATAGAGGGTTTTCGGTGTGCAACAAAGTGGGTTAATAATGGACGAAATTCTTGAATAATGCTAACGGAAGTGAGATTTACAAAATTTCTTGATGGGCAAATGGCGCGAGTTTGTCTGCTTTTTGATGCCTCAAAAATGTAAAAGGATTTTGTTTGCCGGCGGCAAACCATCGTTTGGTCGGGACAAACCATCGTTTGCTGCCAACAAATTATCGTTTGGTCAGGGCAAACGAAAAAATAATTGTAAAAAAGACAACGCCAATGCGCCATTGGTCTGCCTCCAATGGGGATTGGTTATGCGCAGCATCGAGAACGACCCAAAAAAACGGGCCTCCCCTCGGTGTGCGAGAGAAGGCCTGCGGTGAAAATAAGTTTGCCGCATCTCCTTTAGCGGATGTGGGTAGCGCGAAGGAGCGCTGATTGAGCCTTGCGGCCGTTCGCGGTGAGCTACAGCCCCTTTAAGCTTTGCGCTTATAGAGCACAGGCATCCTAAATCTTGCCAATGACGCGCTTCAGCTGGTCGCCGATGCCGATCGTATAGCCTTGACTGAAGAAAACTACGCGGTTGAAGGTGTCGGCAATGATGATGACGGGCAACTCCTGCGTCTTCGTCAGTTGACTATTGAAGATGTCCGTGCGGCATTCGCCTTGCGTGTCGACGCCGAAGCGCAGGTTGCGCGGCAGGTTGGGAAATTCGCCGCGGCGCTTCATAAATATGTCGTATTCTTCCTGCGTCGGGAAGAGCATTATCAGTTCGCGCCCCCAAGCTTCGAGCGCTTCGCGTTGCGCTTCAATGTCGTGGAGGATGTGCGT
>JABZGO010000171.1 GCA_015259305.1 Alloprevotella tannerae
TGTTTGCTGTTGCTGCAAACTCGTTTGCACAAGGCACTATTGAGTTGACCACAGATATGGCGGTTGGCTCAGAATTCCAAATGTTCCTTCAAGTTGGCGAAGGCGAAAGTCTCAAAATCGACGGTCTTAAGGGCCAGTTTAAGAACGATGAGTGGAACTTAGTTACGCTAACGAAACAGAACGTAAAAATTGAAGGAAAAATTAAGCTCCTCGGTATTGACGGAAACCAGATCACCTCAATCAAAATGAAAGACATGGAGGATCTAACTTCACTGGGTTTGAAAAATAACAAGCTGACAGAGATCGATTTGTCGGGTGCTCCCGCGCTAAAACGTGTTTCAGTAGGCAAGAACAAGCTCGAAGCTTTGGATCTTTCCAACAACACGTTCCTCTTTCAGGTATATGTCTATGGAAATAAGATTAAGGAAGAGAAGATGACGGCACTTGTCAACTCGCTTCCGGGCGGTACTGCTTCCGAACTCTTCTTGGTCGACAAAACACTTGCGAACGAAGAAAACGTAGCAACAAAAGCAGACGTTCAAGTTGCACGCAACAAAGGCTGGAACGTATTCAACTATCAAGGAGGATCATACACGGTCTACGATGGTGAAAGCGGAACCGGCATAGAATTTATCAACCAACGCGCAATCGAAGTCAACCAAAGCGCAGGTAGCGACTTCGCAACGCTAACTGTACCCCACAAAATGCTGGGCTCAACTTATGCAATCTATAGCCTAAACGGCTCAAAACTCGCAGGAGGCGTTATTTCGTCAGACTTTACGCGCCTGCCGCTGAACAACGTGCCTGTTGGCGCATACTTGCTCAAGGTCGGCAACAAGGTTGAGAAGCTGATCAAGAAATAAGCTCGATATTCAACTAATCTAAAAGAACGATCTTATGAAATTAAAACAAATTGGCAGACTGGCGAGCTTCCTTATCGCCACACTGCTCTTTGCGCTACCTACAATCACAGCAAAGGCGCAAGGAAACACATTGTCGATTTGCGGCAAAGCGCTTAACTCGTCGGACAACTATAGCGACATCAAGCGCGATGGACTAACAGCCGGCACAATCAGCTACGACGAAGCCTCAAAAACGTTAACGCTCGACAACGTTGTGTTGGAATATAGCCCTGGTGGCTACATTCCTCTCGCAGCTATTAACTCAGGCATAAAAGACCTTACCATTAAAGTTGTTGGCACGAACAAAGTCTTCGGTAGTAAGTCTGCCCTTATTCTTTCTCAAGCAGACGTAACCATTACAGGCGAAGGTTCTTTGGAATTGACTTCATCTAATGGTATGGGTATCTATGCTTTTGGTTCCGTTGCTACGATTAAAGACTGCAACGTCAAACTCGAAGGCCGCATAGGCTTTATGGGCGAGGACCCTCTCGCAAAGACAGGCTTGATTGTCAAGAACTCAAACGTCTTACTCAAAGGTTCACAGAACGCAGCTTCTTATTTCTTCAAGTTTGAAACAGAAGGTTGCAGCATTGTTAGGCCTGAAGGTGCACAATTCGTAAAAGCCGGCCGCGGCATTATGCTGAATGGCGAGTTCGTAACTGAATGTGAAATCAGAACAGCAGACAAAAAAGCACCAACAATAGCAGATCAGACAATCACTGTTGGAGAAGTTAAAGAAAGCTCCATTGCTTTGTCTTGGAATAAAGCGACTGATGAAACGACAGCTCAGAGCGATTTGGAATATACTGTGTACTACAGAAAAACTTCTGTGGCAAGCTACGCTAGCAGCGAAAAGATGAAAGATGTAGACACGTATACGTTGACGGACCTAGACCCAGAGACGACTTATTCGTTCTACGTTGAAGTATCAGATGCAGCTGGCAACACTTCTGACTACACTGAAGGCGAAGCAACTACAACTTCTGGCCTTCTCACGTACAACATTACGATCAACGGCACAGCTATTACCAACAAGAATGCTGACAACGTGACCGGCGAATGGCTCAAAGAAGGAAAGATTTCTTATGATTCTCAATCCAAAACTTTGAAGTTGCAGGACGTAAAATTGGACAGCGCTAACGAAGGTATTGTTTCAAGTGAACCCGAATTGGCTATCGAACTTACCGGCAAGAACTATGTACACGCAACTGACGCTGCAATGAAACTACAACAAGCTGACGTGACTATCAAAGGCCTCGGAGAGATCGAAGTTACGGCAGATAATGCTGCAGCTATCTTACTTAACAATGCTGCGCTCACGATTGACCGGTGCGCACTCAAAGCTAAGGGTAAATATGGTATACAAGGAAGCGACGCTGACAAAGATTCTATCATCATCAAAGAGACGATAATCTCTGCAGAAGGCGCTGAAGGCTCTATTTGTCAGATCTCCAATATCTCATCAAAGGGCTGTAAGATTACACAGCCTAGAAAGGCAATCTTTGATCCCGCTAAACGCTGCGTAACTCTCAACGGTGAATTGGTAAAGACGGAAGTCATTATCCAACCTGCTGATGTGAACCCGCCTACGCTTAAAGATCCGGTCGTTAAGGTTGGTCAGATTATGGGTAAGACTATTATGATCTACTGGGAATTGGCTTCTGACGACGTTTCTAAGCAAAAGGATTTGCGCTATATCGTATTCTACAAAAAAGATGGCGCTACAGATTATATGCAGAGCGATACGCTGGTCAACAAAGACGGCTACGTGATGCAAGACCTTGAGATGTCAACGAAGTACTCCTTCTATGTAAAGGTAATGGACGAAGCTGACAACGAAACAGACTACTTCCCCAACTACGCAACGACAAATACAACAATCCCGTACGACATTACGATCGGCGGCGACCAAGTAACGTCTGAAAATGCCAGCAATATTCGCGGTACATGGTTGAAGGCCGGAAAGCTTTACTATGATGCTCCAACGAATACGTTAACACTTGAGAACGCTGAGATTAAGACTCAAGCTTACGCTATCTTATCTTACACTGAAGGTCTTCGAATCGAATTGATCGGCGAGAACAAAATCTTCTCCGGTCGTGCGTCTTCATTGTATTTATCTAAGAAAACCACCATCACGGGTGAAGGTTCTTTAAATGTAGAAACGACTGACAACTGCGGTATCTTCCTCCCCGGCTCATCACTTACTATTGAAGATTGTACAGTGACGACTAAGGGTAAATGGGGTGTTGCCGGTAACAACTCAACTGAAGCCGGTAAACTATTAATCAAGAATGCTAAGCTGACAGCGGAAGGATCTAATGGTTCTATCTGCGACATGGCAGAGCTGACGCTTGAAGGTAGCTACATCAAAGACCCGGAAGGTGCAGCATTTGATGCAGATCTCTTCGCTGTAGCGCTCGGTGGCCAGATTGTGACTGAAGCTATCAACATCGTCCCCATTCATGACGGCATCACAAGCACAGAAATGGATACGACGAATGCACAGTCTGCTGTTTACACTTTAAGCGGAACGAAGGTGAACACGCCTATCAACAAGCTCAACAAGGGTATCTACATTGTCAATGGTAAGAAATTGATCGTGAAATAAGCGGAAATCGCATAGATAACTATTTTTTAGAAGCGCGGTAAACTTAATGTTTGTCGCGCTTCTTGCATTTCCGAATCAGAGTAGCGTGACGAGCAGTCGGAAAACACACTTTTGACATCATCCGCGACAAGTCTTTTACACGGAAATTTTGTTTTTCGAAGAAACAAGCACTATCTCAACAGATCACTCCCCATCCTTTCATCGTTTACGCTTATCAAACAATCAAAACACTACGTATTATCATCATTTACAGCAGGTTATTCTAACACCACAACACATTTCTGCATTGTTTGCTGCCAGCATACGATAGTTTGCTCCCGGCAAACCATCGTTTCTTCCCGGCAAACGATAGTTTGCTGTCAGCAAACCATAGACAACCTTATTTCAGCAACCCTGCGACCCGCTACGGCCGAACAATTATCGGTATGACAACGCAAATTATATCACCAAAACACCCTAAAAAGACATTGACTTTTTAATAAGGCGTAGCGCCTCAATTATGTTCGCCCACAGCTTTCACCTGATTAGCACAGCTGAGACCGCAGAGGAGAAAAAAGTGGGATTATTTTGCTTTGCAGTCGATTTATTGTAAATTTGTCCCGATATGGACGTTATTCGTCTGGTCACCAAACTTAAGTCAAACAATTAAAAATACATATCCATAATGAAATTCGTTATTTCCAGTTCCGTTTTATCTGCTCGCCTACAATCTATTGGGCGTGTCATAGCAGCAAAAACAACCATGCCGATTCTGAATTGCTTTGTTTTCGACATCAAATCAAAGCGATTGGAACTGACGGCCGCCGACAACGAAATAACACTTCGGACGTACATCGACCTTGTCGAGAGCGACGCCGACATTCGCTTTGCCGTCAACGCCAAGACTATTCAAGACGCTATCAAAGAG
>JABZGO010000172.1 GCA_015259305.1 Alloprevotella tannerae
CACGCCGGGAATCTCCGTAGGTGCTTGGAAACTCATAAATACGCCTTCGTGGGCGCGTTCTTCGGGCGACAAAGCCAAGAGGTCTTTGCCGTTGAACGTCACACTGCCGGCCGTCACCTCATATTTCGGGTGGCCGACCAAGACATTGCTGAGCGTACTCTTACCTGAGCCGTTCGGGCCCATCAATACGTGCACCTCGCCATCGTTTATGGTGAGATTCACGCCCTTTAATATTTCTTTGCCCTCCACCGCTGCGTGGAGATTTTTTATTTCGAGCATAAATTGATGTTGTTTTTATTCTAATACGAGGCGCTATCTGCCTCGTTGTATGTGCTTTTTCGTTGTCTCTTGCTGATTCCGACTGTTTAAGTCATATCTTTCAGCGGGCAAGTTGGCTGTTGCCACAACCGAGGTGCCGCCTATCTTATGCAAAATTAGACAATTCCATCAGAACGACAAAGATTTTTTACTACAGAGCGTCGATTGTCTTTCCATCCGACCCATTTAGTGACAATATCACCCCGACATTTGGCCACACAATCACAACAAGAGGGCAGCCGCATAGTAGCATTTTTGGCTACAATCACAAACGTGAACGCTACAGATCGGACACCCGCCGCCAAGACTCGATACCGCGCAGCGCTTGACGCATCATCGCCCCCTTTCGCGGCCGTTTTTACAGCATTCGCCCCTTGTTTGTGGACCAAACGACCCATTTGATCACACACTATTTGGCCATTTCGATCGTTTGCTCCCATCAAACGATGGTTTGCTCCCACCAAACGATGGTTTGCTCCCACCAAACGATGGTTTGCTGCCGCCAAACGAAACAACAGGGCCGTTATCGATCTAAAAAAGCGGGCATCGCCTCGCAGCCGTCAGCCAGAAAAGCCGTAAAAACTGATGATCGCCTTCGATTCCTCAGCGCCGGACTACCGGCAAGCCGAGGCCGCAACGCCCACACTGCGAGGGCCGACAGCGCATGTCGGAAAGCGACAATGCGACACGGAGCGTTGCACCCCAAAAGCGCGAAAGGGAAAAATACGCGCAAGCCGGCCGCACATTGTATGAAGATTTTGTATCTTCGCGGCAAATACGTATTTTAAAAAAGATGAAGCGAACTATTCTCATCGTGCTACTCACGCTGCTGTATGTGGGGACGTCGCGGGCACAAAGCGGCATCCGCTACGGCTACATCCACTACAACGCATTGCTACGCGAACTGCCGGAATATGCGGAAGCGGAGGCGCAATACAAGGCGCTGCGCCAGAAATATGCAGCAGAGACGGAGTACAACGAAATGTCCTTCAAGCGACTTTTTGCCGAATACTTGCAAGGGCAAAAGGAGTTTACGCAAAACATTCTCTTGAAGCGCCAACGCGATCTTCAAGAGGAGATGGAAAAGAGTTTGGCTTTCCGCCAAGCGGCCGACAGCCTCTTGGCGAAAGCGCAAGCCGACTTGCGCGCACCGGCTTATCGCCGACTCAATAGTGTGTTGCAAGCCGTCGGCAATGAGCGCGGCTACGAACTCATCATTAACCTTGACGAGCGCAACTTCCCCTTCTTTAATCCGCGCTACGCTGAAGATGCTACGCCTTACGTGCGTGAGCGGTTAAAACATTGAGCGTATGAGCGCCCAACCCATTCCGGCCACGGCTCCGATAGGCGTCTTCGACTCCGGCTACGGGGGCATGACCATCTTGCGGCAATTTAAGCGCCTGCTGCCCCAATATGATTATCTGTATTTGGGCGATAACGCACGCGCACCCTATGGTTCTCACTCGTTTGAGGTGATCTACCAATACACGCTTGAGGCGGTCGAAGCGCTCTTTAAGCGCGGCTGCCCATTGGTCATATTGGCCTGCAACACGGCTTCGGCCAAAGCGCTCCGCACCTTGCAGCAGAACGATCTGCCTGCACGCTATCCGGACCGCCGCGTACTGGGCGTGATCCGCCCCACGGTCGAAACCGTGGCGGGCCTGACACAATCACACCACATCGGACTCTTGGGCACGGTCGGGACGATCAGCTCGGGCAGTTATACGATGGAGTTTGCCAAGATTGACCCCGCGGCGCAGCTGACGGGAATGGCCTGCCCGATGTGGGTACCCTTGGTCGAAAATTATGAGTTCGACTCGCCCGGAGCCGACTACTTCGTGCGGAAACGCTTGGACGCACTCTTTGAAAGCGACCCGCAGATCGACACACTCATACTCGGCTGCACGCATTACCCGCTCCTTTTAGACAAAATCAGCCAATTTACGCCGCCAAACGTAAAAATTGTGGAGCAAGGAGCGTATGTGGCAGAGAAATTGCAGGACTATCTTCAACGCCATCCGGAGATGGAAGTACGCCTGAGCCGCCAAGGCAGCTGCAAATATTTAACGACGGAGAGCGTAGACAAGTTTGACGAAGCGGCGCATTTGTTTATGAACGAAAAAATCGTCGACGTCTCTAAGATAAGTTTGCCGGAAGCGGGTGCGTAAGCCGCCAAAACTTCTGCCGGCAAGAACCTATCGAGGCGCAGCGAAAGGGCAAAGCTCAAGAATCCGTCCTGCACCGCCCCACACAATATATATATAGACCTCATCAAGCCTTAGGGCATCGCTACTAATGAATCCACTGCAGCAAACACCACCCATCACAAAAAATCTGTTGATCATCAATAGCATTGTCTTGCTGGCGCAATACGTATTGCAGCAGCGAGGCATCGCAGACTTGTCGCAGCTATTCGGTCTCCATTTTATCTTGGCGGACGACTTTAGGCCGTGGCAGCTCGTCACGTATATGTTTCTCCACGATGGTCTGTCGCACTTGTTCTTCAATATGTTCGCGCTCTGGATGTTTGGCATGGTGATCGAACGCACGCTGGGCTTCAAGCGCTTCTTGATCTACTACTTTGTCTGCGGCATCGGCGCCGGCCTTTGTCAGGAAGCGTGGCAGCTGGGCCAATACTACATCGAAGGACTCCAAAACCACGCCATCATAGAAACGGGCATGGCGGTCATACCTATGAGTGCCTACCTCAACACGTGGACTACGATCGGCGCTTCCGGCGCTTGCTACGGCGTGCTCCTTGCGTTTGGCGTGCTCTATCCGAACGAGCGAATTATGCTCTTGATTCCGCCCATTCCGCTCAAGGCTAAATATATGGTGGTGGGCTATGCGGCGATCGAACTTATAGCGGCCTTTGCCACGAATGGGAATATCGCGCATTTTGCGCACCTCGGGGGTATGCTTTTTGGATGGTTGCTACTCATTATTTGGCGCAACAAGGCCGGAGGGCGACGAAGCAACTTCTCGGGATGGGAAACTTATACGCCGAAAAAGCCCTCGCGCTGGCAAAAATGGCGCGAACAGCGTAAAAAAAGCAGTCAGCAGCCGAATGCACACAAGACAAAAACGTCGACAAATGCGGACCACAATTATAATTTGCAAAAGAAAGCAGACGAGGAACGCATCGATAGAATCTTAGACAAGGTGAAAAAATCGGGCTACGCGAGTTTGACAGACGAGGAACGCGACGAACTCTTTCGCAACAGTCAACAATAAATACGCAAATGGGAAACAAACAGCGAGCAAAGGCCGGCTGGGCTGAAATAATTGCGTGGATCGCCGTCTTACTCTTGTGGGCGAGTGCGGCTTCGTCCTACATTGATCCGCGCATCTTTGGTTTTGCGGCCGTTATGGGGCTTGCCTTTCCCGTCTTTCTTGGCCTCGTTGGTTTGATCACCGTTGTCTTGCTCTTCTTTGCGCGACAAAAGATTTGGATTCCCTTAGTTGGTCTCGCCGTTTGCTTTGGTGCGGTGCGCCGCTATTGTCCTTTTAATTTTAAGTCCACACCGCCGAAAACGGCCATCAAGGTAATATCTTACAACACCTTGTTCTTGGGCGGCCCAAGCAACAACCCGGAGACGGGCAACAATATCGTAGCAGAATATATCGAACGCAGCAAAGCGGATATTGCGTGCTTGCAGGAGGTACCCTCGTTCGACGGCTACTATGAGCAACGCGTGTTTCCTGTAATGAAGCACGCAAAATACCACGACGGTCTTCTCTTCAACGGTGTCTTTATTGCGATGTTCTCACATTACCCCATCGTGCGCCACGAATTGGTCTGCCAAGACGAAGGCAATGGCTCGGTGGCTTTCTGGACGGTCAGAGCGCCCGGCGATACGATTTTGGTCATCAATAATCACCTCAAATCCGTCGGACTCTCAATGGAAGACCGCGAAGAGTTCAAAGAGATGGTGCACGCACCTGAATCTAAAATTTCTCGGCAGGGCTCTAAGACGATTCTCTCCAAGATCACGCACGCCGCAGCCGCACGGGCCGCAATGGCCGACAAGGTAGCGGCCTTCATTGACCGACATCGCGGCACGCCAATGATCGTTTGCGGCGACTTCAACGA
>JABZGO010000173.1 GCA_015259305.1 Alloprevotella tannerae
GGGTTAAACCGCTTCGCATCTTAACCCTGCCCTGCCAAAAGACTAACCCCGATGGGGTTATTTGCGGTGGGAAACATTGAAAGTTCGCCTTGCGTGGCGTGTGGAACGAATGTTACAAGCTCATTTGAGGTGGGAAGCATTGAAACTTCAATGTAAATAGGATGCGGGGCAAATATGGTGCGATTATTTGTGAGGGGAAGTGTGAAAATCTCCATTTTGGGGAATGAGGTTTGCGGTTTAGATGGTATTATTTTCGAATGTTAAGCGATCTATGTCCTTCGTCATTTCATAAAAATCATAAGGCTTGCTGTGCGGGTTGGTAGGTGCTCGGCCTGTTTCTTTTTCTCCTCTGAAATAAGGGGGCGCGCATGGGGGAAAAATTGATAATAGCGTCCTGCAAACCCCGATATCTGAATGCGAAAATTTTTTATAGATTTTTTTATTTCACACATTCTCGCGCTGACTCCTTCCCTTTGCTTGCTAATTGTCAATTGTTTATGCTCGATTGCAGACCTGGCTTTGCACATAAGTGGCGAAAGTGTAATGTAGACTGTACAAAAAATTAACACACTTGCATACGTCTCCTTCGAAATTCTTGCTAATTTTGCCTCCCGAAAGACACATTAATGAAGAAGCACCTGACCTTGTTAACCTACTTAGCGACAGCCCACCTCGGTGGGCTTGTCTGCTTAATGGTTTTTCGACTTTGCTTTTTCTTTTCCTTGCATTCTGCCTTGGCCGCTGAGGCGACGTCGGCTTGGCCCGCTTTCTTGCGCGGCCTGTGGCTGGACAATGTGATAGGGTCTTACATCCTGCTCTTGCCTTTATTGGTCGTGTTGGTTGCCCAACTTTGTGGGCGTGGCGGTAAAGGTCTGCTGCGCTTCCTGAATATCTGGATGGGTGGCTTCTACGCTTTGGCTTTCGCGGCTGCTGCGGCCAACATTCCTTTTTACAATTACTTTAATCAACCCCTCAATTCCACGATTTGGCAGTGGGCCGCTTACCCTTCGCAGACGGTAGGTATGCTTTTCGGAGAGGCCACTTGGTGGAAATATATCGCTTTGTGGGCCGGCGTGACCGCGGTTTACGCCTATGGGCTCTTCCGATGGCGACGGTATTTCCGGCATCGCCTACCTGCGTTGCCAAAAAATTGGCGGGAGCGAGGCGTTAGTTTGGCCCTTTGGCTGCCGGTTGCCGGACTTTGCGTGCTGGGTGCGCGAGGTCGTTTGGGGTATAACCCGATTAAGATTAGTGCAGCCTATTATTGTGATAATGCAGATCTGAACAACTTAGGGCTGAATGCGGCGTTTAATCTGCTTAACAGTACGCTCGACGATGCGCGCAAAGAGAATCGACCCTTACAATTGATGGATGAAAACGCTGCGCTCGTCTTTGTGCGCCAAAATCTGGGCCGCAGTGGGTTGCCCGGTATCTCTCCGCTGGCGCAGATCGTGCGCCCTGAGGGTGAGCCCCGCTATGATAACGTCGTAGTCGTCTTTATGGAGTCGATGAGTACGAAGTTTATGGGCACATTTGGCAACCCCTCGCATCTTACACCAACCCTTGACAGCCTCTTTGCCCAAGGTTTGAGTTTTGAAAATTGCTATTCGGCCGGCAATCATACGAACCAAGGCGTTTATGCTACGCTCTACGGCTTTCCCGCCCAACTCAAACGCAATATGATGCGCGGTTCCGTCGTGCCTCGCTACGCCGGACTGCCCACCGTATTGCGAGAAAATGGCTACCAAACGCTGTTCTTTATTCCCCACGAGGGGCAGTATGATAACATGAATGCCTTCTTGCGGACCAATGGCTTTGCCGAAGTTTATGCGCAAGAAGACTATCCGCGCGATAAGGTTGTCAATCATTTTGGTGTTTCAGATGATTACCTCTTTTCTTATGCGCTACCCATCATCAATCAGCGTGCACGCAGCGGAAAGCCTTTCTTTGCGACGATTTTGACCGTTTCGAATCATCCGCCTTACATCATTCCGCCCGATTTTCACCCCAAAAGTAAGCAGATAGAAGACCAAATCGTAGAATATGCCGATTGGAGCATCGGTAAGTTTATGGCCGAGGCTCGCAAGCAACCTTGGTTTGCACATACGCTGTTTGTCTTTGTCGGCGATCACGGCAAACGCATCGAGCATCTGCCTACTGACGGCCTGATTCTGCCGGAAAGTTGCAACCACGTGCCCCTTATTATATATGGTGCGGGATTGCCGCGCGAGCAACGCAAAGATTTTGCGGGGCAAGTGGACATTGCGCCGACCATATTGGGCCTGCTACGCCTGCCTTACGTGCAAAACAACTTCGGCGTAGACTTAACGACGCGCCGCCGCGAAGCTATTTTCTATTCGGCCGATAATGTGGTGGCCGCACGCAATGCCGAGTATCTGTATCTTTATAGTCCGGACGCGGAACGGGCGTATACTTATGCCGTAGATCAAGGAAAGTATCGCCCGATTGCAGAGAACGAGGCTACGCGCAAGTTGCGTATGCTCGTCTTTGCCAACTTACAGACGGCCGCAAAACTCGTGCGCGAAAAACAGACGATCGATCGGAAAGCGGCGCGCCATTAAGGTGGCAACCATGTGCGTCCTCAGATCTGTTGCGACCGACTTTCGCTTTCTCGATCACAGCTTGATGCTTTTATATACATTGCGCTGCAGCGCCGATCATACTGCGTAGAACTATAATAAATGCATAAAAAAAAGGGGGTAAAAGGTTGTAGTTTCCGACTAAATATATACTTTTGCCGTTGTAACCAAAGAAATAAAATTAGAACTATGAAAAGATTCTTATTAGCCGCTCTCTTGTTCGCAGGATTTGCTTGCGCCGGCTTCGCACAACTTCCCGCCATTCAGTTGAAAGACATTAATGGCAAAGCAATCCGCACGGATACGCTTTCAAATGGGGGAAAACCTATCGTGATCAGCTTCTTCGCAACTTGGTGTAAACCTTGCAACCGCGAATTGAAAGCCATCCAAGAGGTATATGAGGACTGGCAAAAAGAGACGGGGGTTCGCATTATTGCGATTTCAATTGATGAGGGTCAGAATATTCAGAAAGTGAAGCCGCTCGTAGATGGTTATGGGTGGGAATATCAGATCTTGCTGGATCCTAACTCTGACTTCCGCCGCGCAATGGGCGTTAACCTCATTCCGCACTCCTTCATTATCGATGGCAACGGCAAAATAGCTTACAGCCACAGTGGATATACGGAGGGCGCAGAGGCAGAACTCTATGAGAAAGTCAAAGAAATAGCCGGCGTAAAATAACTTTAATGAGCGCTTGTCGCAGGGTGAATGCTCGGCGACAAGTGCCTTGTTGTTTATTATGAATAGATTTTACATAAGCCTATTGGCATTGGCTACTGCACTTCCTGCTTTGGCGCAGGAAAGCGGCGATGATGGTCGTAAACTGAAAGTTGCCGGAAGCGTGCAGAGCGATATTCTGATTCCGCAAGAAGATAAAAAGATTGGAACGGGCTCTTACAAAGAATGGGCACGCACCAATACATTCGCCGAAGTTCACTTGATGAGCAAATATGTAGAAGCCGGCACGCGTTTCGAGTTTACGAAGTATCCGCTGCCGGGCTTTGAGAAAGATTACGGCGGGTGGGGTATTCCATACTTCTACGTAAAAGGCCATTATAAATGGGCTGAATTGACGCTCGGCGATACTTACGATCAATTTGGTTCGGGCTTTATCTTCCGTACTTACGAAGAACGTAGCCTCGGCATCGACAATTCGCTGCGCGGCGCACGTCTTGTGTTGCGGCCTTTCAAAGGCGTTACGCTGAAAGCCCTCACGGGTAAGCAGCGCCGCTATTGGAATCACAACAAGAGTTGGATTACCGGCGCCGATGTAGAGTTGAATTTAGACCAATGGGTGAAGCCGTTGCGCGAGCACGATACGTATCTTACGCTCGGCTTGTCGGCCGTGACGAAACACGAAGGCGACGAGGATATCCTTGCGCTTCGCCCCACGGGCCAAAAGGATGCGTTTGGCAATGATATAATGGGAAACTACAAGCTTAACCTGCCGAAAAACGTAGGCGGCTTCGACGTGCGCGCCAACTTGCAAAAGGGCGGTTTCAACGTGTTGGCCGAATACGCGCAGAAGAGTCAAGATCCCAGTTTCGACAATGGCTATATCTATCGAAAAGGTCGCGCGGCGATGCTGTCGGCTTCTTATTCGATGAAAGGCATCAGCGCTTTGCTGCAAATCAAACGCAGTGAAGATATGAGTTGGCGCAGTCGACGCACGATGACGGGTACGTCTTCATTCATCAATCACCTGCCCGCGTTCTCAATGCAGCAAACTTACGCGCTTGCGGCGCTCTATCCGTATGCTACGCAAAACGTACCGGG
>JABZGO010000174.1 GCA_015259305.1 Alloprevotella tannerae
ATCCAATTTGCCGGCTTTAAGCGCCGCATCACGATCGTTGGCAGAGAAACAGTGGACGAAATCTAACTTTAGGCCGAGCGAATCATAAATGCCGGTCTCTTGGGCCACAGCAAAGGGCAGAAAATCCATAGAACTCATCGCGCCAATCGTGAGCGAGGGCGACGAAGTGGCGTCCTGCGATTTCTTTTTCGGCGCACAGGCCGCAAAAATCAGGACTAAAAGGAGCAAAGGAAGGAATCTGCCGAGTCGCAAAAGGCACTGCGGAAAGTCAAAGCCGGAGCGCATCGGCGCGGCATCTGCATTTCTTGTCATCATAGCTTATTGGGGTTTATTCACAATGAGCAAAAGTACGAAGAAATCCGAAGAAACGGGCGCATCAGTGGATCTAAGTGCACTCAAGCCCGCCGCAAGCGCAAACTATTGGCGACTACGCTCACCGAACTCAAGGCCATCGCGGCGGCGGCCAAGCTCGGCGAAAGCGAAAGTCCGAAGGCCGGAATCAGAACGCCCGCTGCGAGCGGAATCAGACAGAGATTGTAGATAAAAGCCCAAAATAAATTTTCCCGAATCACGCGAACGATACGCCGAGATAGGCGAATGGCGGCCGGAATTTGCGACAAATCGCTGCGAATAATCGTCATTTGTGCGACGTCCATCGCGACATCGCTGCCGCGCCCCATAGCTATGCTCAAATCGGCCGCTGCCAAGGCCGCCGAATCGTTGATGCCGTCGCCGACCATCGCGACGCGGCGCCCCGCCGCCTGAAGTTGCTTCACGTAAGTTGCCTTGTCGGCCGGCAAAACCCCGCCGCGGAAAGTTTCAATCCCCAAGCGCTGCGCCAAAGCCGCAGCCGCGCGCTCGCTATCGCCCGTTAAGAGGTGAACAGCCAAGCCTTCGCGGCGAAAAGCCTTGACCGCTGCGACCGAAGTGGGCTTGATGCGATCCGCAATGGCAAGCACGGCGATCACGCGCTCCGCATCGGCGAAATAAATCACGGTATACTCGGCTGAAAAGTCCGTTGCCGGCAGTGCCAAGTTTAACTCCTCCATCCATTTTCGGTTACCGACGCGATAAGTTTGCCCCTGATAGGCGCCCTCAACGCCCATTCCCGGCCGACTTTGAAAGACTTCGATCTCAGCAGCTTCGACGTCGGCAAAATGACGCACGACGGCGTCGGCCAAAGGATGCTCCGATTTTTGCTCCAGTCCGACGAGGATGCGCATTTGCTCCGCAGTCAGCGCCCCTTGTACCGCTTCGACGTCCGGGCGTCCTTCTGTAATCGTACCGGTCTTGTCCAAAACGATCGTATCTATGCTCTTCGCGCGCTCCAAAGCCTCAGCATCTTTCACGAGAATGCCTTTCTCGGCCGCGCGCCCAATGCCGACCATCAGCGCAGTAGGCGTAGCTAAACCCAAAGCGCAAGGGCAGGCCACGACAAGCACGGTTACGGCGCTCAAAAGGGCGCGCGTCAGCGCACTGTCGCCGGGTATATTATCGAAAAGCAGCCAGGCAAAAAAGGAAATCAAAGCAATGAACATCACTGTTGGGACAAAGACGCCCGCCACCTTGTCTACGAGTCGGCGAATGGGCGCTTTGCTGTTCTGCGCTTCCTGCACTAAGGCGATAATGCGGGCAAGTATCGTCGCATTGCCCACACTTTCGGCGCGGAAGTTAAAGCTCCCCTTTTGATTGATTGTTCCTTCAAAGACCTTACTGCCCACTTGCTTTTCCACCGGTACGGGTTCGCCGCTCAAAAGACTTTCATCGACATACGAACTGCCGGCCGTAATCGTCCCATCCACGGGCACTTTTTCGCCGGGGCGCACTACGAGGACGTCACCGCTCTGCACTTCGGCGATTTTAATGCTCTCTTGCGTCCCATCAGCCTTTAAACGGATCGTTTCCTGCGGCCGCAGGCCCATTAGTTTGCGAAGTGAAGCGGCCGTTCCATATTTTGCGCGCGCCTCAAGTAAGCGCCCGATCAAGATAAAGGTGATCACGCCGCAGGAAGAATCGAAATAGAGGTGGGCATCGCGGCCTAAAACTTCGGGAAACAAGAGATTGAAGACACTAAAACTATAACTGATGCCCGTGCTCAAAGCTACAAGCGTATCCATATCGGCAGCGCCCTGACGAGCTTGCCGCAAAGCGTTGCGAAAGAATTGCCGGCCGGCCACGAAGACCACGGGCGTGGCGAGCAACCACAAAACCCAACCGCGCCAAGCCCCGCCGTCGGTCATCGAAAGGTAAGTGACGATCACACTGAGCAAGACGGCGATCACGGCATTTCGTCTTGCCGTGTGATACTCGCTCCGCTGACGCGTCTCTGTCTCCGCTTCGTTTTGTTGAGTGACGATAAGGCGATAGCCGGCCTGATCTATGGCCGCCGCCAACTGCTCGGCATTCGTTGCTTTCGGATCATATTTGACCTGCACCTCCGCCGCGGCAAAATTGCACACAGCTGCCGCCACGCCGGGCTGCTTATTGAGTACCTTTTCTGCCCGCAGCGCGCAGTTGGCACAATGCAGGCCTTCTATGGGGAAACGTTTGGTTATCATCGTCTTTATCTTTACTTTATATGTTGCAAAATTACGACCTCAATTGCTGCTATGCCTTACGTTTTCTGCTGAATATTTTTAAGTATTTGCAGAATTGAGAAGCGCTGCGCGTACAAGTTCTGGTGCGCCTCTCGCCCATTGCTCACTCCAAACGCTACTTTTCACGCCTCACGCCCAAGTGTAAAAACCACGAATAGTCGTCAGGGCAGAGGCACATTTGGACATTCGCAACTCCAGTGGGCCTCCGAAGGGTGCGATAAGAGGCGAGGTGCTACCCTATCCGCTACGGGCACAAACGACAGCGCGAACGAAACTCCGAGCAGCGCGCACTAAGTGAGCTTAACAGGACACAAAGAAAAGACTTGCGCACCGACTATCTTGCGATAGTCAGTACACAAGTCTGAAATATGACTTATAAGAAGGCTAAACTCAGCTTTCCTCCGTAGAATCGGGCTCTTCGACCGTGAAGGTCATTTGATGCGGCGTACCCAAATGGGTTCTCACAATCGGCTCGAGCGTCTTCTCGTAGTGAGGCTTTTCCGTGCGGGCTTCACCGTAAGATGCCGATGTCATCAGTAGTCCTGTAGGGAGGTCAACTTGGCGCAAATGCGGCGCCTGATAAGGTTTAAGCATAGGTCTGTTGTTTGTTATCTATAGATTTTCTTACCGCCTACGATCTGCAAGCCCTTCGCCGAGCCGTTGGTACGACGCCCGTTCAGGTCATAGCGCGATGCGGCTTTTCCATCTCGATCGCTGCGCACCGGACCGCAGATGCCCGTGAGCACTCCGTTGATATCCAACTTCAATTCGCCGATGGCCTTCGTAGATATGAAGTAGGTGCGGAAGGGCGAAACAACGTTGGTCGTCATTTTCGTAAACGTCATATTGTCGAAACTATAAGCTACCGCACCGGCATCCAACGAAGATTCAGCATAGACACCCGTTTGCGTAAACGGATCCGACTTTAGGCTGTAAGCAACTTGCGGTGTAGCCTTCACAGATACGTTGGTGAGACGATCAAACGGTTGCATATCGAAAGACTGCAAGAGGTAGGGCGTGTGCGCCGTAGCGTGGGCCACCTCATTAAAGTTGAGCAAATAATCATTTCCTGCCGTGTTAGTTGCTGCAGCGAAGGAAGCCACCTTCATATTGCTTGTCGGCACGTCAAAGTCGAAGGGCAGGATGAAAGTCGTAGAGAGCGTGTTGGCCCCGGTATCGAATACGCGGTCGTAAGTGACACTTTCGGCCGTGAAATCTTGCGGAACATAGAGCGGAGCGGCATCTTGCAACGCGAAGCGCGCCGTTGTGCCGTTGACGATAAAGTTGTCGCCGCGCAGAGTCGTCGTTGCCGGCAAATAATACAAGGTGTTGTTAACCGCCGGCCGGCCTTGGCGTAAATCATCAGCCGTCACGTCCGCGCTAATGGTAGTTCCGGTCAAGTCAAGATAACTCATTGGGAGGTTGTAAACGCCGGCTGCATCGCTCCAAGTATTGTTGAGCGCCAAGAAGCGTGCAGCATACTTCGTCAAAAGGCCTTTTGTCACCTTGAGATTCGCATAACATTTGCGCTGATTATTCGTAGTATCTGCCTGCGTAGGTGCAAGAACGAGCGAAACAAAATCGACGTGGATGCGCTTAAACATAGCCGCCAGCGTAGGATTAGCCTCCGTCAGGATGTCGATGCCGCCTTCGATCTGATGCTGATCAGCATTGAGCAGGTGCAAAGCCACCTTTACGGGTAAATGACCCAGACTCCATCCCATACTGTTCTTATCCATTGAGCCATCGGCCTGGAAGGCTGTGAGGCGAAGGG
>JABZGO010000175.1 GCA_015259305.1 Alloprevotella tannerae
ATGGTGTAACGTAATGCGTTGGGAGATGCGAACGCGCCTGTTCTTGCGCACTTCTGAGTTTCTTTGGCAAGAAGGACACACAGCTCACGCCACTTGCGAAGAGGCTGACCGGCGCGCACGGCAGATGCTTGACGTCTATGCCGACTGCGTAGAAAACGTTATGGCCGTCCCCGTTGTGCGTGGAATGAAGAGCGCCACGGAGCGCTTTGCAGGCGCCGTGCAGACGTACACGATTGAGGCAATGATGCAAGATGGTAAGGCGTTGCAAAACGGCACAAGCCACTTCTTAGGACAGAACTTCGCGAAGGCTTTCGGCGTGCAATATGTCGATAAAGATAATCAGTTGCAATACCCCTGGGCTACGAGTTTTGGCGTATCTACCCGTATGATGGGCGCTTTGATTATGACGCACTCTGACGACAACGGTCTCGTGCTTCCACCGCACCTTGCTCCGATTCAAGTGGTCATCGTGCCTATCTATAAGAATGATGACGAACTGCAAAAGCTCAATGAGCGCCTGGAAGCCATTGCTTCAACGCTCCGCAGCAAAGGCATCCGCGTAAAATATGATAACGCCGACAACAAACGACCGGGCTTTAAGTTTGCCGACTACGAATTAAAGGGCGTACCTGTGCGCTTGGTTATGGGCGGACGCGACCTGCAAAACGGTACTATCGAGCTGATGCGCCGCGATACGCTCGAAAAAGAGACCTTGCAAGTTGATGGTATCGAAGAATACGTAGAAAAACTCTTAGAAGAGATTCAGCAGCATATGTTTCATAAGGCGTCAAAGTTCCGCGATGAGCATATCTTCCCCTGCGACGACTACGATGACTTTAAGAAGCGCGTAAAAGATGGCGGCTTCTTCCTTTGCCCTTGGGATGGCACGGAAGAGACGGAAGCAAAGATCAAGGAGGAAACACAAGCCACAATTCGCTGCATTCCGTTCAATGTGGACCAAACAAACCCGGGTGTTGATATGGTCTCCGGCAAGCCGGCTAAGCACAAAGTAATCATCGCCAGAGCTTACTAATCGTTTTGATAGCAGTAGATCAATTAGCAGTCATGTTCGGCGCAACGCCTTTGTTCACCGACGTCTGCTTTAACATTAACAAGAAGGACCGCATCGCGCTCGTCGGAAAGAACGGAGCGGGAAAGTCTACCCTGCTCAAGATTCTATCGGGCAGCCAACAAGCCTCTAGCGGCAGCGTTGCCATTGAAAAAGAAGCAACGATCGGCTACTTGCCGCAAGTAATGGTGCTCAGCGATGACCACACCGTCATTGAAGAGACGGAGAAAGCCTTTTCCGACATCCGCGACTTGCAGCTGCGCATAGAGCGAGAAAACAAAGAACTCGCCGAGCGCGACGACTACGAAAGCCAGGATTACTTAGACCTCGTAGAGCGCTTTGCCCACGACAACGATCGCTTTCAGCTAATGGGCGGCTTGAATTATCGTGCCCAAATGGAGCGCACGCTTTTAGGCTTGGGCTTTGTGCACGAAGACTTCGACCGACCTACGAAAGAGTTCAGCGGTGGCTGGCGTATGCGTATTGAGTTGGCAAAAATCCTACTTCGCAGCCCGGACATCTTATTATTAGATGAGCCAACCAACCACTTGGACATCGAAAGCATTCGCTGGCTGGAGCAATTCTTGCAACACAGCGCGAGTGCCGTAGTATTGGTGAGTCACGACCGCGCTTTCTTGAATAATGTCACTAACCGCACGATCGAAATCTCTTGCGGACGCATTACTGACTACAAGGCAAAATATGACGACTTTGTCCGACTGCGCGAAGAGCGCCGCGAACAGCAATTGCGAGCGTATGAAAACCAGCAAAAGGAAATTGCAGACATCAAAGATTTTATCGAACGCTTCCGCTATAAGCCCACGAAGGCCGTACAAGTACAAAGTCGCATCAAGCAATTAGAAAAGATTGTGCCGATCGCTGTCGACGAGGTTGATCGCTCAAGCTTACATTTAAAGTTTCCGCCTTGCAGCCGCACCGGCGACTATCCGTTAATCTGCGAAGATCTGCGAAAAGATTATGGTTCCCATTGCGTTTTCCACAACGTCAACCTGACGCTGAAGCGCGGAGAGAAAGTCGCATTTGTCGGAAAGAACGGCGCCGGTAAATCTACTTTGGTAAAATGCATCATGGGCGAGATTCCTTATACAGGAAGCCTCAAACTCGGCCACAACGTAGCCATTGGTTATTACGCACAAAACCCAGCCCAACTTTTAGATGAGCACTTGACGGTTTTTGATACGATCGACAGCGTAGCCAAAGGAGATATTCGCTTAAAGATTCGCGATATCCTTGGCGCTTTTATGTTTGGAGGAGAAGCTTCCGAGAAGAAAGTAAAAGTACTGTCCGGCGGTGAGCGCAGCCGACTAGCGATGATACGCCTTTTGCTAGAGCCGGTAAATTTCTTAATCTTAGATGAGCCGACCAACCACTTGGATATGCGCACCAAAGACGTATTAAAAGAAGCCATTCAAGCCTTCGATGGCACGGTCATCTTAGTAAGTCACGACCGCGACTTCCTCGATGGACTCGTTACGAAGGTTTACGAATTCGGCAACGGCCTTGTACGCGAGCATTTAGGAGGTATTTACGACTTCTTGCGAAAGAAAGAATTGCAAGACTTAAAGAGTTTGGAAGCAGCATCGACGCAAAGCACCGCAAACGCCGATGCCCCCCGACAAGCACAAGGCAAACTCTCCTACGAAGAGCAAAAAGAGCAAGCGCGTCAGTTGCGAAAAGTAGAAAAAGAAGTCAAAGAGCGCGAAGAGGCTATCTCACGAATTGAAGCAACCCTGCAAGATTTAGAGCAACAAATGTCAACTCCGGAAGGAGCAGCCGATGCAGCGCTAATCACGCAATACGCCGCCCATCAAAAAGAGTTGGAACAGACGATGGCCGATTGGGAGGCCGCCGCCTCTCGTTTAGAAGAAATACAATCAAAATAACATTTAATAGATATATGATTATGAGAATTAAGACAATGCTACCGATGTTCTCATTTATGGCTGTTTCAGCTTTCGGGCAACAGACCATTTCAGGCATCAGCAAGCAAAACATGGACCTCAGCGCAAAGCCTGGTACAGACTTCTATGAGTATTCCGCAGGCGGTTGGATGAAAGCGCATCCTCTCACCCCTGAATACACACGCTTCGGGCAGTTTGATCAGCTCCACGAGAACAATCAAGCGCAAGTAAGAGAACTCATCGAAGATTTGGCTAAGCACCAGCACGCCAAAGGCTCTTTAGGCCAAAAAATTGGTAGTCTTTACAATTTAGCAATGGACAGCGTGCGCCGCAATCGCGAAGGCGTAACCCCCATTCGTCCGGTGCTTGCAAAAGTACACGGCATTCAGAACAAAAAAGAATACCAAGCTGTCGTAGCAGCACTGGTGCGCAAGGGCGCTCCCTCTATGATGTTTGATTTTGGCATCGGCGCCGACATCCGTAACGCGGCGATGAACCTCTTCAACATCAGCCAAGGTGGCCTCTCATTAGGAGAGCGCGACTACTACCTCAACGACGACTCTGCGACGGTCAAGGTGCGCAATGCTTACAAGGCCTACGTGAAGCAACTCTTCACCATGGTTGGCGACAACGCAGGAACGGCAGAGAAGAAGATGCAGGCCGTAATGGCAATCGAGACGCAAATTGCTAAGGCCTCATATAGCGCTACGAAGTTGCGCGATATAGAAGCCAACTATCACAAAATGTCATACGCACAGTTGCTCAAAGACTTCCCCGGCATCGATTGGGAAGCTACCCGTTTGGCTTTAGGTTTCCCCACCATTACTGAAGTTACGGTAGATCAAATCGAACCGATCCACGAGGTAGAAAAGATTTTGAACGACTATAATTTGGATGACCTCAAGGCCTATGCAGAATTCAAGGTTATCGACGATGCTGCCAACGCCTTAGACGACAACTTCCGCGCAGCATCCTTCGATTTCTATTCGAAGACGATGAGCGGTGCGCAGCAAGACCGTCCGCGCTGGAAGCGTGCCGTAGGCGTTGTCAACAGCGTATTAGGCATGGCTGTCGGCAAGATGTATGTAGAAAAATACTTCCCGGAAGCAGCCAAGAAGCGTATGCTAGAGTTGGTTAAGAACCTGCAAGTTGCCCTCGGCGAGCGCATTAAAGCGCTGAAATGGATGAGTCCGGCCACCAAAGAGCAGGCTATCGACAAGCTCAACAACTTCTACGTAAAGATTGGCTATCCTGATACTTGGCGCGACTACTCTGCGCTGCAGATCGACGAATCT
>JABZGO010000176.1 GCA_015259305.1 Alloprevotella tannerae
GTAACAGGGTTATAACCCAACAAAAAAACGCAGAGCTTATTGATATAATTCTTGATAAGATGGAGAAAGAAATATTCCAGAATAGAAAATGCAGTACTTATGAGACTATTAATGAAGGCAGAGATAAATTTAAAACTTTAAGAGATGCAATTGATCAGACTTTTATTCTTGCTCGTATTTAGTTGTGGCTGGTTGACAACAGATGCACTTCCGTTGCGTCCGGATTTAATGTCACCAATTTCTGATGGTTTTCAGCAGTCTGGTAATCGGGTAGAATATATCAATTTTGGAAAGTTGGATCAGTGGGTCACGCGCAATATAAAAGAAAGCGGTATTATTGGCGGTAAAACTAAAGTTATCTATGCCATAGGTCCAACACAGACTATTAATGGCAATGTTGCATACCACGGATTGGGGGGATCGCCGTGGGCAACTTCAAATGTATACGCTCACGTAGCAGGTATTCATAAAGCAAATCTTTCGGTTTGGAAACAACAACGCCCCGGACAAGGCTATTGCGCCAAACTTTATACGCACTTAGAGGAATGTAAGGTGTTGGGGATTGTAAATATTAAAGTTTTGGCCGCAGGTTCTCTCTTCTTAGGCCAAATGATGGAGCCTATTTCCGGAGTATCCAACCCGATGTCTAAGCTTAATTGTGGCGTACGTTTTAATAAAAAGCCCTCTGCTATACGCTTCGATTACGCAGTAAAACTTTCAGGACAGCCCAATCGTATTAAGCAAACCGGATTTGGGGGAGCAAAAACGATAGCCGGCAAAGACGCTGCCGATTGTATCGTTTATTTGCAAAAAAGATGGGAAGATGCACAGGGGAATGTCTATGCAAAGAGAATCGGAACAATGGTAACGCACTTTTCACACAATACTGGATGGGTTAATAATGCAGATTTTACGATCCATTATGGCGACATCACGCATCAACCTTTTTACCAAAGTTATATGGGGTTGACTTCGGGCGATGGCCGTCGGTATGCAAAGAACAGCAAAGGAAAGATGGTTCCCATACAAGAAGTCGGATGGGGCAGCGCAACGGATGTGCCGACGCATTTGATTGTACAATTTGACTCCAGTAGCGGCGGCGCATTCATCGGATCAGTTGGCAATACGCTTTGGGTTGACAATATTCGCTTAGTTTACTAATTAGAGCGATAAAAGATGGAGCCAGTTGCGAAGAAGTTAACAATAGCTTTGGTGCTTTCCTCCGGTGGTGCAAGAGGATACGCCCACATTGGCGCAATAGAAGAACTACAGTCTCGTGGATACCATATTTCTTCTATTGCAGGCTGTTCTATGGGCGCATTAGTTGGAGGAATTTATGCATTAGGTAAGTTGGACGTCTTTCATCGCTGGTTGTTGGGGCTCAATATGAAGAAAATCTTTGGTCTAACCGACTTCTCCGTCTCTTTAAGTCATTGGATTAAGGGAGAAAAGATTATCAATGCTTTAGCAGAGTTTGCTCCGGATTGTAAAATCGAAGATTTGGCGCTCCCATATTGCGCAATAGCGACAGACTTAAAGGCTCAGCGCGAAGTAGTATTTGATAAGGGTAGCTTATATGCCGCTATTCGCGCTTCTATTGCAATGCCTACCTATTTTAGTCCGCTCCGGACGAAATCAATGCTCTTGGTTGATGGCGGTATTTCAAACCCGCTTCCTTTAAATCGCGTAAAAAGAACGCCCGGAGACTTATTGGTCGCAGTCAATGCTAGTGCGCCTTTTGATGAGTCTTATGAACGGCGGAGAATGAAGGCTCTCAATCAAAAGAGTGCGCAGAACGGATTACTGAATCTTCGAGAGTCGTTAGGTTTTGGTGCATCTAATGATGCAGAACATTCAGATCGCTCCAATTACGTCTCTTTGATTGCTGATTCAATTCATACTTTGATACAGCAACATTCGAGTTTGCAGATGAAATTAACTCCTCCCGACGTCCTTGTTTCCATTCCTATGAATCGCTTTGTCGGGTTTTCTTATGATAAGCCACGAAAGATTATTCATTATGGTCGGAGGTTGATGAAAAAGGCTTTGGACGACTATGAGGCAAAAGCGAAATAAAATATAAGCGGTTCGAATTAGTTCGAGCCGCTTATATTTTGTGTGTATGAACGCCAAGAATCGCGTCACCAATTAAAAAGGTTGAATGACGATACCTCCAACGGCGTTTCCCAACGATTTTAGAATCTCTGCGTATATCTTGTGTTGCTCCATCAAACTTCTGCAATTCTCATAATCCTTCGCTTGCATAAGTTTTGTCATTTCCTCTTCTATTTTTTTCAATTCGTTTTTGAAGAATCTGTATTTGTATTCCAATAAGATGTGCACTACGGTTTCTTGCAAGCCTTTCTCGTGCTCGATTTCTGCTTTCGTAAGTTTTTCCGAGGCAGTGGTGAGTTGCATAGCCAAAGCATTGATGTCAGCATCCGGATGATTGATGAAATAATCGCGTGCTACAAAGTCTTTCTGCCCAACCTCCTTTTGCGCCTCGTCAATAATTTTTTGGTGCAAAGGGTTTTGGAGTTTGATATTATCAGCTGCCAAATCTTCGGCAATAAACGTTATAATGCTTTTTTCTTCAGTCTCTCCGTGCTTATTGGCGAAGCGCAATTTTTGTTCGCCAACGCAAATAATTTCGCGTATCAAGGCACGTTCCTGTTCTTCACCGGCTTTTAGCGTCAGCGTATTTATACTTTCTGCAATGCTTGTTGTCTTTTGAGGGTTCCCGGCATTGTTTTGCTGTCGGTCAGCCCCTTTTATGAGCTCCTCTTTCCTGAATTTAGCAGCCTCACTCAAGATCAGCTGCTCGTCAATGTCCATCAATTTAGCACACTCTCGCGCATAAGTTTGCCGAGTTATCCCATTGGGTACGATTGCTATCGAACGAATAATGTCGCTGACCGATTCTGATCTCTTTATCGGGTCATCGGCAGTTTCTTTGATAAGCATAGCGGCCTTAAAGCGTATAAAATCAACCGCCTCAGCTTGCAGATAAGCTTTAAAACTTTCGGCAGAATGCTTCCGCGCAAAGCTATCGGGGTCTTCACCATTTGGAAGTGAAAGCACTTTGATGTTTAATCCCTCTTTTAGCAATAGATCAATGCCTCGCAAACTTGCATGAATCCCTGCCGCATCGCCATCATATAATACGACAATGTTGGACGTGAAGCGATGAAGCAAACGAATCTGCCCCTCAGTGAGCGATGTGCCACTCGAAGCCACGACATTTTCTATGCCGCTTTGGTGCATAGCGATCACGTCCATATAGCCTTCGACCAAGTAGCACGCATCTTCCTTGACGATGGCCTTTTTTGCGAAATACAAACCATAGAGTTCGCGGCTCTTATCGTAGATAACAGACTCGGGCGAATTGATATATTTCCCGACATTCTTATTCTGCTGCATGATGCGCCCGCCAAAGCCGATAACCCTTCCTGATACGGAATGGATAGGGAAGATAATTCTATCGTGGTATCTGTCGCGGAGCTGATGATTGTCAGTCTCAAAGCACAAACCGGTTTGTATCAGCAGATCTTTGCTGTAGCCTTTATTGAGGGCCGTTTGCGCTAAAGCATCTCTGCTCGGAGAACTGTAACCTAAATGAAACTTTTGGATGATATCATCTCGCAAACCACGTTGTCGAAGATAGGATAGACCGATGGCTTGTCCGTCTTTACTCTCGTGTAAGAGGTTAGAAAAATAGCTACAAGCCCACTCGTTGAGGACCAGCATGCTTTCTCGCATCGAAATGCTCTTTTGCTCCTCTGCGCTAAGCTCTTTTTCTTTAACCTCTATGCCATATTTTTTAGCTAAAGTCTTGATTGCTTCAGGATAAGTTAGCTGTTCGATCTCCATAAGGAAGTGAACCGCGTTTCCTCCTTTTCCGCAACCGAAACATTTGCACAATTGTTTGGTCGGAGAAACTACGAAACTCGGCGTCTTCTCATTATGAAAAGGGCATAGACCTTTTAAATTGACGCCGGCTTTACGCAGCGTAACGTAATCTTTTACAACATCTACGATGTCGGCAGCGTCCATCACGCGCTGAATGGTTTGTCTATCGATCATAGCCTTGCAAAGATAAGTAATTTCTTGCGGTTTTATCCGGAACTTGCCGGTGAATAGGAGAGGGCGGTTGCCGCTTTTGAGTTGCTATGGCCTCATTGTGAACGATTTTATCCGGAAAAGTTTGTGATGAAAACAGAATTTGATCGGTGGAAAAT
>JABZGO010000177.1 GCA_015259305.1 Alloprevotella tannerae
GAACAGAGAAGTTAAGCCCGTCTACGCCGATGGTACTGCCAATCAGGTGGGAGAGTAGGTAGCTGCCTATTTTATTATGATCCGTTTCCAGGTCCACACGACCGGAGACGGATCTTTTTTTGTTTGTAGGGTAGTTATCTTCTTGGGCGGATAGAGCCTGAGGGTTATTTTCTGTGCTGTAAGGTGTTTAATCCTACGTGGTAAACAATTTGACTTAAATCATCTGCATTTGATGCCCATTCGGGAAGATGGTTTTCTTAAACCTTCCGCCTTCATTTTGTGCGAAGTCTATTCCACTTAATCAAGCTTATGCCTTGGTTTGCGAGCCATGTGAAATGGTTCTTAGTGAATGATAGTTGTAGTTGTATGACGAAATACCATATTGGTATTCTCTGAATTACTGGTCCTCTTTTTAGATCTCCTGTTGATTTTCCATTCCTTGTATATGACACGAGGTGGCGTAAAACAAGGTTTTCTTGTTACAAGATGGGTTGGAAAGTCTGCAGGGCAAGTTCTTTGGAGGATTTAGACGGGAAATGAGGGTTTCCTCTTACGATGGTAGATTTTTTCTTTTACGAGCGTTCGGATTTCCTCTCGTGAAGGTAGGCGCTTTTCTCACGAGAAAAGATATGCGTGGTAGGAGTTTGTGTGTGCGGAATAGCGTCCGGTTAAGATCTTCTAGGGGAAATGTGATTGAATTTTCCTTATTTCTTTTCTCTTAATATGGTCTTGTCAGTTTTTTTAATTGCTCAGCTTTACATTGTCTTACATGTTTAATGAGGTTGTTTGCGTCGGTCGTGTGGCTTATGCTATTTTCGTAGTTTTCAACTTGTATTTTTAGGATAAATCTCCGTTCTGCTGTCTTCTGTTGGTGTGCCGGTTGTTAAGCCGGGGTAATTAGGTATCCGAAGAATTGACCAACATTTTCGACGGAAAGAAAAGAAGTTACCTTAGAAAACTTTCTTTGCAGGTAAAAAATATGATTAACTCAATATTTTCCTAAGTGTGCAATATAAATTCTCGCATCTTTTACTTATCTTCGCCCACAAATTCTAAAACTGTTATGGAAAGCATACATAATTTCGCGGGATTAGTATCTCGTCTCTCTCAACATGGGCAGCGCAAACGCGTAGCCGTAGTCTGTGCTTCAGATGAAGCAACATTAAGTGCCGTAGCGCGTGCGCTCAAAGAAGGCTTTGTAGAAGTAATTTTCGTGGGCTGTCGGGCAGAAGTGGAAGCTTGTGCTGATCTACAATCGTTAAACGATCATTTCTCCATTATTGATGCGACGGATAAACAGGACGCAGCGGAAAAGTCTGTGGCTCTGGCTCGCGAAGGCAAAGTGGACTTGCTGATGAAAGGCTTGATCAATACGGATATTTTGCTCCGTGCCGTGTTGAATAAAGAGCACGGTATCTTGCCGAAAGGCCGTGTGTTGACACACGTGACAGCTACAGAAATCCCGGGGTATCCTAAATTGGTTTTCTTTACCGATCCGGCTGTGATTCCCTTCCCCTCGCACGAACAACGCCGCGAGCAGATACGCTACGTTGTGCGTATGTGTCACGCTTTGGGCATCGAGACGCCGCGCGTTTCGTTGATCCACTGCTCTGAAGAGGTGAATGCAAAATATTTCCCCTATACGGTGGCTTACGGCGATTTGATTCGCGAGGCCAAAGACGGCGAGTTTGGCGATTGCGTACTTGACGGCCCGCTCGATGTGAAGACCTCACTCGATGCTTCTTCATTGGAGACGAAAGGCATCCAGTCGCCCATCGCTGGGCAGGCCGATGCGCTGATTTTCCCGGACATTGAAGCCGGCAATACTTTCTATAAGACGCTTACACTTTTCTGCAAGGCGAAGGTGGCTACTGCACTTCAGGGAACGGACGTGCCTGTTGTGGTGACTTCGCGCAGCGACAACGAAGATACAAAATATTATAGCCTCGCTTTGGCTGCTACTACTATCGGATAAAATTATGAAGAGAATCTTAGCTATCAACCCTGGATCTACTTCAACTAAGATCGCGGTTTATAACGACGAGAAAGCGGTTCTTGTAAAGAAGATTATGCACACTCGCGAGGAGTTGGCGCCTTTCAAGGACTTTATGGAGCAGTTTGAGTTTCGCAAGCAAGTAGTATTGAAAACGCTTGAGGAAGAAAACATACCTTTCGAATTTGATGCTATCGTGGGCCGTGGTGGCTTGGGCAAGCCTATCGAAGCCGGTGTTTACGAGGTGAATCAGTTGATGCTCGATGATGTGACTAAGGCTGTGCGCCGCCACGCGTGCAACTTAGGTTGCTCTTTGGCGCTGACCATATCTAAAGAGTTTCCCGGCTGCCGTGCGTTTATCGCTGACCCGGGCGACGTAGACGAACTTGACGACATAGCGCGCATCGGTGGTTTGCCTGAGATGCCGCACGAGCCTATTTGGCACGCTTTGAACCAACGCGCAGTGGCTCGCCGCTTTGCCAAGGAGCACAATACGCGCTACGAAGATTTGGATCTCGTTTGCTGCCATATGGGTGGTGGTATTTCATTGGCCGCACACCGGCACGGACGCGCCGTAGATGCGAATAATGCACTCGATGGCGATGGACCGTTTACGCCCGAACGTACCGGAACGCTTCCTGCCGGCGACCTTGTACACCTTTGCTTCAGTGGCAAATATACGCAAAACGAGGTGATGAACATCATTAAGAGTCGCGGCGGTTTGGCTGCCCATCTTGGTACGAATGATATGATGGAAGTGGAGCACCGCGTGGCTGATGGCGATGAGAAATTTAAGCTCTACACTGATGCTTTGGCTTACCAAATTTCTAAGGGCATCGGCGGTTTGTCGACTTTCTTCTGCGGAAAGGTGGACGCCATCATACTTACCGGCGGCATTGCTTATTTCCGTTATTTGGTTGAAGAAATTAAGCGTCGCGTAGGCTTTATTGCTCCCGTTTATGTTTATCCCGGTGAGGACGAAATGGAGGCCTTGGCCTTAAATGCTTTGGCCGTATTGACCGGTCGTCGCGAAGTAAAAGAATACGTATAAGCACCTTTGGTGCAAAACTCCCTGTGCGACCAACTTATCCTGTTTGGTCAGCGGGAAGATAAGCTAAGCGCCGCGCCCAAAAGGGTGTGGCGCTTTTTTTGTTTACGCTTGTGCCGATTCATCTGCGCGTCAGGTGCGCATCGTTTTAAGTTTTGGCTGCCGATCAGTTTTGACAGACTTGAAATTCAGTGCGTTTCAAAGTTTTGCTTGCCACATTGCTTTTTTGCAACTCCTTTTTCTTGCGCTTTTTTCTATGGTATTTGGTCTCAATCTTGTTCTCTTTTGTCGCCGCGCCTGAGCTAAAAGCGTCAAGATGCTTCAAATACAGACAGGAAAGGCATCGAAGTAGGTCAAAATAACTACTGATTGTCAGACATATATAGAGCTTAAAAACTTTCCTATAAGAGACGAAAAATTGTCTTATAAGACAATTTTTTCGATCATAGGAGACAATTTTTCCGATCACCTATGAAAGTTTTTCGAGTCACCTATGAAAGTTTCAGCACTTCCTTAAGTTCTTTTTTCGAGACTGCGCACAGGCGGAATAAAAGGCTGCAAACTGCTTGGCTCAAATAGCTAAAGGTTGATGCCGGAAACCTTCTAAGACCGCTATTGTCTGCTTGTCGAAGGGGCGTATGCGATAATGAGCCGGCCAAGAAACATCTTCGCCACGCCGCCCATAATTGCTGTGGATGATCCATGCGCTTTCTTGCCTCCGGCTATGCAACATGTTCAAATACAATATTTACAGCAGTTTCTTTTTTATTTTATCTGTTTATCACTCCAAATTCCGGAAGAACCTTTTTGTTTTGTGACAGATAATCAGTAGAAATACATTGTCGTTTGGGAAACATTTACTATTTTTGATGCAGCTTATAGTACCTATTTCGAACACTACGAACAAACAACAATGATGCGTATGAGAATGTATCAAACAGTCTTAACACTGCTCTTTCTCTCCTTTCTACTGACCTCCTGCAAGACAAAGACGGCTGATGAGCAAAAGGAATCTGGCGTGACAGTAGGTCGTTTTCCTGACCAGAGGAAATATCTAAAAGAGTTCAAGGAAGACATAGTCATCATGGAATGTGTAGATTATGACTTCAATACCGCCCCAATAGGTATCGGAAATAAGTTCTTTACACTATTGCGTGGATGGGTTTACAC
>JABZGO010000178.1 GCA_015259305.1 Alloprevotella tannerae
ATTGAAAGAGGAAGGCTTCAAAGGTCTTTTCGTTGCCACAGGTGCCGGACGCCCGAACTTCATGAATATTCCCGGAGAGAACTATAACAATATCCTTTCTTCAAATGAGTATCTTACTCGCGTTAACTTAATGAAGGGTATAGAGGAGTCTAGCGAAACACCTATTCCTTATGGTAAGAAAGTTATTGTAGTCGGCGGTGGAAACACTGCTATGGACTCCGTGCGCACAGCACTTCGCTTAGGTGCAGCTAGTGCAACGATCGTTTATCGACGCAGTGAAGAAGAAATGCCTGCAGGCTTAGAGGAAATTATCCAAGCTAAAGACGAAGGCGTTCAGTTTATGAACTTGCATAACCCCGTTTCTTACGAAGCAGATGACCAAGGAAATGTTTGTCGCGTCATACTTCAAAAGATGGAATTGGGAGAGCCGGATTCATCAGGTCGCCGCAGACCGGTGCCCATCGAAGGCGCTTTAATCAAAATGGACGTTGACTTAGTCATCGTAGCGGTCGGCGTATCTGCTAATCCTATTTTCGCTAATTCTGTCGAAGGGCTACAACTTAGCAAATGGGGCACCATTGAGGTTGATGAAAAGCAAGAAACATCTATCCCAATGATTTATGCTGGAGGCGACATCACGCGTGGAGGAGCAACCGTTATCCTTGCTATGGGTGACGGAAAGCGTGCTGCAGCTGAAATGGACGCCAAACTTCAGCAAGCATAAAAGCATCTCTTATATAAATAGATGGAGAACTTAGCTTTGCATAATAACCTACGTACCGAGCTTCCCTTTATCAACAAAGAGGGAAGTCTCGGTATAATTAAAATATAAAAGCGCTATGAAACAATCTTCTATTAAAAAGGTCAATGACGATTTGCGATACCTTCGCTTATTATCTAGAGATTTTCCCACAATCTCTTCTGTCACAACTGAAATTATAAACTTGGAAGCCATTCTTCATCTACCTAAACCAACAGAACATTTCTTAGCAGACTTGCATGGAGAGAATGAAGCTTTTCAGCATGTGCTGAGAAATGCGTCGGGTAATATTAAACGCAAGGTAAATGAACTCTTTGGCACTACACTACGAGAACAGGAGAAAAAAGACCTCTGCACACTTATTTATTATCCGGAGCAAAAATTAGACTTAGTAAAAAAGACAGACAGAAATATTTCTGATTATTACCAGACAACGCTCAACCAATTGGTGGCGGTTTGTCGGCGTGTAAGCTCTAAATATACACGCTCAAAAGTAAGAAAGAGTTTACCGCCTGAATATGCTTATATCATAGAAGAACTTATGCACGAAAGTACAGATGATCATAATAAACAAGCCTATGTTAATGTGATCATCCAAACTATTATTGGAACAACACGAGCTGACAATTTTATTATTGCACTCTGTTATCTTATACAACGACTTGCAATTGATCAATTGCACGTACTTGGAGATATTTATGATCGCGGGCCAGGAGCACATCTAATTATGGATGTGCTTGAATCATATCACAATTGGGATTTACAATGGGGCAATCACGATATTTTATGGATGGGAGCAGCAGCTGGCAATCCAGCTTGTGTTGCTAGTGTGTTGAGAATTTCACTTCGATACGCTAATTTAGCAACTATAGAGGATGGATATGCTATAAACCTTGTGCCTCTCACAACATTTTCCATAGACACGTACGGAAATGATGAATGTACTATATTCAAGCCCAAAATTGAAACTAACGATAAACGACTAACAGAAAAGAAGTGTAAGCTCATTGCCCAAATGCACAAGGCAATATCTATTATTCAATTTAAGCTTGAAGGACAGCTTTATAATAAGCATCCCGAATGGAAAATGGATGATCGCAAACTTCTCGACAAAATTGATTTTGAAAAAGGCATTGTAACCGTCGATGGAAATACTTATGAAATGCTTGATATGAATTTTCCGACAATTGATCCTAAACATCCTTTTGAGCTTACTAAAGAAGAGAAAGAGGTTATTGATCGGTTATGCCATAGCTTCCTTATCAGTGATCGCCTACAAAGACACATAAACGTACAGCTAACGCATGGTTCTATGTATGGAATCTATAATTCCAATCTGCTATACCATGCATCTGTCCCTTTAAATGAGGATGGTAGCTTACATGAAGTTTCTGTCGCTGGACACCATGTTAAAGGAGTTGCTCTATTAGAAAGAGTTGAACAAATGATTCGTTCTGCGTATGATGTAGGAAGTGAATCAGAAGAACGCCAAATTGGAATAGACTATTTCTGGTATTTATGGTGTGGGCCGGAAAGTCCTCTTTTCGATAAGTCCAAGATGTCCACATTCGAAAGGTATTTTATTGCAGATAAGAGTACTCACGTCGAAGAGAAGGGGTGGTATTATAAATTGCGCGATAGTGCGGCCATCTGCGATTATATTATGGACGAGTTTGGCGTCAAGGGAGAACATAGACATATTATAAATGGACATGTTCCGGTAAAGGTTGGAAAAGGTGAGAAACCCATCAAAGCGGATGGACGACTCATGGTAATTGATGGAGGATTTGCTAAAGCTTACCACAATACTACGGGTATTGCTGGCTATACTCTTGTATACCATAGTCGTGGTTTCCAACTCGTTCAACATGCACCTTTTACCAGCACAGAAGAAGCTATTCTTAATGGTACTGACATCCAAACTACGACACAAATCGTAGAAATGATGGGACATAGGGAAATGGTAGCAGACTCAGATAAAGGAGTTGAACTTAGTGAACAGGTAAGTGACTTGGAAAAACTTCTTATGGCTTATCGAAAAGGCATTATAAAGGAGCGAAAGTAAAATTTCTTTTGTGGTATTATGAAGGAAACAATGAAATCATTAAAAGAATTATTTCGCATTGGTCAAGGTCCCTCGTCCTCTCACACGATGGGACCTCGATTCGCAGCTGAACAGTATCTTTCTGAGCACCCCAATGCTATCTGTTTTCGCGCAACACTGTATGGAAGTTTGGCCGCTACGGGAAAAGGACACTTAACAGATATTGCTATTCGACAAGTTTTAGGAGATCGTTGTGAGATCATTTGGAAACCAGAAATAAAACCGGACTTTCATCCTAATGGGATGAAATTTGAATGTATCATTGGAGAAAATCCTCCACAAAAATCTTGGGGTACAATATATAGTGTTGCTTCTCCATCAAAATCTACCTCTACATCTGAATGGCAACATCCTTGGACAGTTTATAGTATAGGTGGAGGAGCCTTGGCTGAAAAAGACAGTTCACGCCTAGAGACCCCAGACGTTTATGAATATAATAGACTTAAAGACATACAGATTTGGTGTGAGCAACGGGGGAAGACTTATTGGGAGTACGTTGAAGCCTGTGAAGGTGCAGAGATTTGGCGCTATCTTGCTCGAGTTTGGCAAACAATGCGCGATGCTGTAGACCGTGGTTTAGTACATGAAGGAGTTCTTCCTGGAGAGCTTCATTTACGTAGAAAAGCGCCAGATTATTTTATAAGAGCTACTGGGTATAGGCAGACTTTACAGTCTCGTGGTCTCGTCTTTTCATACGCATTAGCCGTAAGCGAAGAGAATGCAAGTGGCGGCAAAATTGTAACAGCTCCGACTTGCGGTAGTTGCGGAGTAGTACCCGCTGTTTTGTATCATATCGCCAATTCTAGAAACTTTCCTGAAAAGCGAATACTACATGCCCTTGCTACAGCAGGTCTCATTGGCAATATCGCTAAAAGTAGAGCTTCAATTAGCGGAGCAGAATGCGGCTGTCAAGCAGAAGTTGGTGTGGCTTGTGCAATGGCAGCAGCAGCAGCTAATTATCTATTTGGTGGTACATTAGCTAGCATAGAATATGCGGCCGAAATGGGTTTGGAACATCATTTAGGAATGACTTGCGACCCCGTCTGTGGCTTAGTACAAATTCCTTGCATAGAACGAAATGCACACGCAGCAGCTCGAGCATTAGATGCTAATATCTACGCAACATTCGCTGATGGACTACACCTTATAAGCTATGACAAGTGTGTAGAAGTTATGAAAGAGACTGGTCAAGACCTTCCCTCGTTGTATCGCGAGACTAGTGAAGGTGGTTTAGCTAAAGAGTATCATCTAGGAATGGGATCTTAGCAGAAATCATCTGCAATACAATAGATTCCCATAATTTTGCTGATAAGTTTCATGAGGATTGTTATTTTGTT
>JABZGO010000179.1 GCA_015259305.1 Alloprevotella tannerae
GACTTTGATCGTGATTTGGCAGCCACACACGACTTCGTACAAATCGAAGGCGACAAGGCGATTTATCAAAACCACTGGATGGCCGGCGGCAACGAGGTTACTTGGAATATGGTGCATTATGACGTGCAGCTGTTTGGTGGCGTCGTTTTGCACCAAGGTAAGATTGCGGAAATGGCAACGGGTGAAGGAAAAACGCTGGTGGCTACGCTGCCGGTCTTCCTCAATGCGCTCACAGGTAATGGTGTGCACGTCGTAACGGTCAATGATTACTTGGCAAAGCGTGACTCGGAATGGATGGGTCCGCTTTATATGTTCCATGGTTTGAGTGTCGATTGTATTGATAAGCACCAGCCGAACTCAGATGCGCGCCGCAATGCGTACCGCGCTGATATTACTTTCGGAACAAACAACGAATTTGGTTTCGATTACCTTCGTGATAATATGGCGATGAGTCCGACGGATCTCGTACAACGCGGCCATAATTATGCCATCGTCGATGAGGTGGACTCTGTCTTGATTGATGACGCGCGTACGCCGTTGATCATTTCCGGACCTGTGCCTAAAGGCGACGATCAAATGTATGAACTCTACCAGCCTTTGATTGAAAAGTTGGTAGGTGTGCAGCGCCAATACGCAACGAAGTTGCTTTCGGAGGCTAAAACGCTTATTGCAACCGGCGAGAAGGATAAAGTGGACGAAGGATTCCTACAATTGTTCCGCAGCCATAAGGCCTTGCCGAAGAACAAGCCACTTATTAAGTTCTTAAGTGAGCCCGGCATTAAAGTTGGCTTGCTGAAGACGGAAGAGATCTATATGGAGAACAACAACAAGCGTATGCCCGAAGCTGTGGAGCCGCTTTACTTTGTTGTAGACGAGAAAATGAACTCCGTAGACTTGACCGACAAGGGTAATGCTTGGCTGGCTAAAGAGGTTAACGATGATAAGCTCTTCATCTTGCCGGATATTGCAGCAGAAATGTCGGCTTTGGAAGCAGATACTTCGCTCTCAGAAGAGGAGCGCATAGAAAAGAAGGACCGCTTATTGTCTGAATACGCCGTGCAAAGCGATCGCGTCCATACGATCCTGCAATTGCTCAAGGCCTACTCCATGTTTAATAATAACGAAGAGTATGTCGTGATGGATGGTCAAGTTAAGATCGTCGACGAGCAAACCGGCCGTATTATGGAAGGCCGCCGCTGGAGCGAAGGATTGCATCAGGCTGTCGAAGCTAAAGAGCACGTGAAGGTGGAAGCGGCAACGCAAACTTTTGCAACCATTACGCTGCAAAACTACTTCCGTATGTATCACAAGCTATCCGGTATGACGGGTACGGCATCAACGGAAGCCGGCGAGTTGTGGAACATTTACAAGCTCGATGTTGTGGAGATTCCGACGAACCGTCCGATTCAACGCAATGATATGAATGATCGCGTTTACCGCACACAACGCGAAAAATATGGGGCTGTGATTGCTGAGATCGAAAAGATGCGTTTGGCAGGCCGTCCGTGTTTGGTGGGTACGTCGAGCGTTGAGATTTCAGAATTGCTGGGCCGTATGCTGACGCTTCGTCACATACCTCACAACATTCTGAATGCAAAATTGCACCAGCAGGAGGCGCAAGTCGTAGCGCAAGCCGGACAAAGCAGACTCGGAAAGGTGATGATCACGGACGAGAACGGCAACAGTCACGAAAAAGAGCGCATGCTGGGCGCCGTAACGATTGCCACGAACATGGCAGGTCGCGGTACGGACATCAAACTCAGCGACGAGGTACGCGAAGCCGGCGGTTTGGCGATCATCGGCACTGAGCGTCACGACAGCCGCCGCGTCGATCGGCAGTTGCGCGGCCGTGCCGGACGTCAAGGAGACCCGGGTTCATCCGTCTTCTTCGTATCTTTGGAAGACCACTTAATGCGTCTCTTCGCCAACGATCGCATTGCCCGCATTATGGACAAGCTTGGCTTCAAGGATGGCGAGATGATCGAGGCCAAGATGATAAACAACAGCATCGAGCGCGCCCAAAAGAAAAAAGAAGAGAACAACTTCGGTATCCGTAAGCGCTTGTTGGAGTATGATGATGTGATGAACAAGCAACGTACGGTCATCTACGAGAAGCGCCACCACGCTTTGATGGGCGAACGTATCGGAATGGATATCTCAAATATGATTTGGGACCGCGTAATAGAAATAATTGAGCACAACGACTACGCAGGTTGCAAGGAGCAGTTCCTCGATATTATGGCGATGGAAGTACCTTTCACAGAGAAAGAGATGGATACGCTGAAGCGCGACGAGCTCTACGAGAAATCATTCCAAGCTGCTCTTGACAACCTCAAGCGCCGCACGGATCGCTTGGCAGATGTTGCTACACCGGTTATCAAGAAGGTTTACGAAGAGCAAGGCGAGCAGTTTGAAAATATCCTTGTCCCCGTCTCCGATGGCCGTTTGGTCTACAACATTCGCACGAATCTCAAAGAAGCTTACGAAACGAACAGCAAAGCCGTTGTTCGCGACTTCGAAAAGGCTATCTTATTGCACAACATCGACGATGCTTGGAAGGAGAACCTCCGCGCTTTGGACGATTTGAAGAAGAGTGTGCAGAATGCAAGTTACGAGCAGAAAGATCCGCTCTTGGTGTTCAAACTTGAAAGTGTGAAACTCTTCGACGAAATGGTCAACAAGATCAACAACGAAACGGTTTCTACCTTGATGCGCTGCCAAATACCTGTACAGGAAACGCAAGACGTAAAAGAAGCAGCGCCCGAGCAGCGTACGCAGCAGCAGTATCAGGAAAACAGAGGCGAAGATCCCTTGGCTGACCCCGATCAGCAGGCAGCAGCCAACCAAGATACGCGCCAAACGCCCAAGCAACAGACGCCGATCGTAAAAGAAAAAATGCCGGGACGCAACGATCCGTGTCCCTGCGGCAGTGGTAAAAAATTCAAGAATTGCCACGGCAGAGGCCTTGTCTAAGCAGGCTCTCTCATAGTTTATAAAACCTCCCGCCAACAACAAGGCGGGAGGTTTTTACGTCTTGAAAAAGCGTAGCAAACCCTACCGTGAGCAGCTTACCGCATCGCTTTCTGCCGTCTTGTTTCTTTTATTCCTATACGCCATTCTTTTCCGCAAAAGCCTTATTCTTCAAAGAGAAAGATTATTTTTGCATTTGCCGATATGCATACGGAAAATAAATTTAAGCTATTCGAGCAATGAAAGCATTTCTTCTGTCAGGCCTTTGCGCCCTATCCATCGCTTGCAGCCCTCCTCCCAAGAAGGTGGCCGCCAATCGTGCTTTACTCGGCGATCGTCTGGTTAATGAGAAGACGTTTACGGATCAAGTAAATGCCTCTTGCGGTTCGGGGGCAACAAACTGCGTGCTTGAACGACTGACGACAAACTACTATCAGTTATTTTCCCATTCGCCAAAATGGGCGATGCCATTGGATGACATGGCGCATAGCTTATCGCTCAGGACTTATCGAAAGCAGAACATTACGGAAGAGCACATACAAACTTATGCCGTGTTAATGGCCAATAAGTTGGCTGTCGACTCCGTCTTGTGCTATGAATATTACAACAATGCCGATGCGCTTTCCTGCTACGAACAACTCTACTACATCGACATCGGTCAGCGCAAGATTCGGACGGTAATGCTGACTTACGATGAAGAGAGTACGACGGCCGATAGCGCACAAGTCTACACCATAGACTTAAAGGCCGAGCATTTTCAGCAAGAAATGAACCACGACAATAAACACCCAAAAACCGACAATCGATGAAGAAATATGGCTTACTGAGCGTGCTCCTCCTTTGTCTCACAGCCTGCTCCGCCCCTCGCCAAGCGGAAAAAGCAGCATCGAGAAACGCTGTCGTTTGGACAAACCAATTAGTCGAACCGCTCTTAGTCTTTGACAACTCGGTCATATCCTACCGATTGAAACCCAAGTATAGACGACGTGCCGTCCCCTTTTCTGAGGCTGAAAAGGCATTGCCACTCAAGGGAGATACATATAACTACGACCTGAACAGCCTTGACGGGCGCTATTACACGGCAGCCGAACGCAAAGACAAAAATGGCTACGACTACAAACTCATTGTCTATAACA
>JABZGO010000017.1 GCA_015259305.1 Alloprevotella tannerae
GTGTAGATGCCGGTGTCAGTCTCGCGTGCAATGGATGAGCCGACGGCGTTGACAATTCCCATCACGAGTGCGCCGTGCTGTTTCGCTAACTGGATGGCGGCTAACGTGTCGGCCGTCTCGCCGCTCTGGCTGATGGCGATAATCACGTCGTCTTTGCTGATCACAGGGTCGCGATAGCGGAATTCGCTGGCGTATTCTACCTCGACGCGGATGCGGCAAGTTTTCTCAATGAGCTGTTTGCCGATGAGTCCGGCGTGCCAACTCGTGCCGCAAGCAACGATGATGATGTGCTTGGCGGAGATAAGTCGCTCTTTATAGTCTTCTACGGCCGACAGCACAATCTTGTTGAGCTCGGGGCGCGTGTTGTCGATCGTCAAACGCCCGCTGAGGCAGTCTTGTAAGCACTGCGGCTGATCGTAGATTTCTTTCAACATAAAATGGGGGAAACCGCCTTTGCTCAACATCGAGATATCCATATCTACTTCCTTGATGTCGACTTCTACGTCTTGGGCCTCAAGGTTTACAATGTGGAGGGGCTGACCCGGCCTTATGTCTGCGATTTGCCCGTCGTCAAGATAAACGACTTGCTTCGTGTATTCTACAATCGGCGTAGCGTCGCTGGCAATGAAATATTCTGCTTCGTCTTTTCCCATTCCGACAACTAACGGACTGGATTGGCGGGCTGCGACAATGTGTTCGGGATGATTGCGGTCGATTACCGCGATGGCGTAAGCACCAACGACCTTCTGAAGCGCACGACGCACGGCTTCAAGAAGATCTTCGGGTGTTTTTTTGTAATAATAGTCAATCAGCTGAACTAATACTTCAGTGTCTGTCGTACTTTTGAATGAATATCCTTTTCCGCTGAGTTGCTCTGCGAGATAGGAAAAGTTTTCGATGATGCCGTTGTGGATAATGGCCAAGTTGCCATCTTGAGAAACGTGTGGATGCGCGTTGAGCGAGGACGGCTCACCGTGGGTGGCCCAGCGAGTATGTGCTATGCCGATGTGGCCTTGTATATTCTTGTCCTTGCAAAGCTCTTCCAAGTTTGAAACTTTCCCCTTCGTCTTGTAAATATTCAGCTCTCCGGCGCTTGGCAAAAGCGCTACGCCGGCGCTGTCGTAACCACGATATTCTAGTCTTTTCAATCCTTTGATGAGAACAGGAAAAGCTTGTCCTTTCCCAATATAACCAACTATTCCACACATATTTTCTTACGTTTTGTATTGATTGCTGTGGCAATACAGCCCACAAATTTACGCATAAAAACTATAATTGGCCGCATTTTTTTGGGAAACCTCTCAACTAAATAAGGATAATCTGCCGCCCAAAGTCGGCTCCAAACTTTTTAAAAGAGGAAATAATGGGTTTCAAGCTAAAAAAGACTAAAGCAAGGGTGGTTTTTTCGCTCTTGTAGGTTGATTTTGTTAATTTTGGCCCTCGATAATCGGCCGCCTACTTTGATTTGGCGCGCCTCAACTTTTGATAAACAAAATAAATATCTTATTATGCGTCGAATAGAATTTCGTTATTGCAAACGTACGGTCAATGAAATTATGCAGGTTGCCTCGATCATCCTTCTCGTGATTCTTGGCTTGGCTTTTGGTGTGTTCTTTCTTTCTCTTTTTCTCCCGCTTCCCCTCTTCAATGTGATGCCTTTCTTTCTTGTTTTCGCGGTGTTGTTCTTTCCGGCTTTCGCCGGGTTCTGGGCCGTGTCTTATATCAAGTGGCCAAAGTGGGGCGAAGCGCGCGGATATATAGATATTGAGGCCGACAAAGCCACACTTTATTATGGAAAAAACGTAGTTGAAATTGCGCGCAACCAAGTTCAGATCGACACAGAGCGCTTGTATTTCGACAATTTCGGTATGCAGCCCGTGCTGACCAAGTATAAGTTTAAGGCCAACGGAAAAAAATACCACATCATCGAGTCTATGTTGGAGGCCAAAGAGCGTTCTACCTTTATAGAACGAACAAAAAATGCACCGGTTATGCTTTCGCTCCGCGAGGCGTTGATTCACATCTTCCCGCTCTTTATCTACAATCCCGTTGTGGCCGATTTATTTGCGATGAATTGCCGCGGCGTGCGTCTCATTTACGGAATTTCTACTGTTGATGTCTTTACCGGCTCTCCTTTTGTGCCCGATTTGATCGGCGCAGAGTTGGTTGAAAACAGCCCTTATATCCGTTGCAATCTGCGCAATTGCGAAAATATGTCCCACATTGTGGCTGTTTTGTCGCTTCAAAAGGCAGAAGGCGAGACGGTGAAGCCATCGATCGAGGAGTTGCGCCAACGCCCGATCCTCGGTGTTACGGAAACAAATATGCAAGGCTGATTTGCGAAAGTCTGCATGAGATAAAGACGGCCATAAGCCGACGCTTCAAGCACCCTAAATCGTGGCGGAGGATGCTTACCGCGCACCGGCGGCGTATTAAAGCAAACCAGCCCAGTTGGCCAGCATAATTCCGCCTTCCGGCGTCAAGATACTTTCGGGGTGAAACTGCACGCCCCACAAGGGCAGTTGGCTGTGGTGCATCATCATAAGGCAATCATCCTCTTCCGTCAGGGCATCTATTATAAAAGGTGCGGCGGGCGTCATTTCTAAGGCCCAACTGTGATAGCGGCCTACACGTACAGCAGCACTTGTTCCCTGCAAGAGTCGGGGAGCAGGTGTTGTGCGTTTTAAGATTGAGGAAATTCCGTGAGCAGGGTGGGGCAGCGGCCTGCAAGGGCAATTCCACAGGGCGCCCAATTCTTGATGGCCCATACAGACGCCCAGCAAAGGGCGCGTCTCCGGCTGATCAATCCAGCGGCGCAATAGGGAAAGCGTCCGCGGAAAGTCCTCCGGCAGACCCGGACCCGGTGATAGAACGAGTCCATCGTAAGTTAAGGCCTCGTCTTCATCCAGATAGTCGTAGTCCATCACCCGACAATCAATTGCCGGCGTAGCTTTGCGAAACGTTTGAACCAGATTATAGACAAACGAATCGTGCTGATTGATGAGTAACACGCGTTTCATTCGAAGCGCAAAATTATTATTTTTTCCTTTTTCGTACAATGCGCGCCAAGGATAAGCGCTTCCCGCTATCGCTTTTTGATGTTTTTTGTACAAAGTATGGGTAGGGTTGCCTACGGACTACCTTGGTCGCGAACAAAAACCGGCAGGAAACAAAGGAAAACCAAGTCTGCGCCGCGTAGTTTGTGTTATCTTTGCACGAAGAATAAAGTCATATTTACGCAAATATGTATTTCGACAACGTTTCTGCCCTTTTTCTGCGGCTTAATCAGTTGGGCGAGGCGCGAAGGCCTTGCTTCTTTTTGATCAACTATGAACTTACTGAGGGCTACCTCTCTTTGGCGGGGGAGCAATCGCCCGATTTTTTGGCTACTATTCAAGGGCGGAGCAACGTTGCGTTGCCTGCGCCGGAAGACTTTCCGCCCCCTGTCGCCCCAAACTTGACAATACATCCTGAAAGTTTTGAGACCTATGCGCGGCGGTTTGAGATAATACAAGCCGGTTTGCATCACGGCAACTCATTTCTGGCCAATTTGACGATACGCACGCCGATCGACGGCCCTTTGTCGCTGCAAAGCATCTTTCTGCATTCGCCGGCACTTTATAAAGTTTGTCTGCCTCATCAGTTTGTCTGCTTCTCGCCTGAGCGCTTCATCGCTATTGACGCACAAGGACGGATTGCGGCTCACCCGATGAAGGGAACGATAGACGCAACACTGCCCAATGCGGCCGAAACGATTCTTTCTGATCCCAAAGAGCAGGCCGAGCACGCCACGATCGTCGACTTGCTGCGCAACGATTTAGGCAGCGTGGCCACTGATGTTGAAGTGCGGCGCTACCGTTACATAGATCGCATTGCTACGGCTCAAGGCGCCATCTTGCAAGTTAGCTCGGAGGTCGTCGGGCAGCTTCCTTCCACGTGGCCCTCGCAACTCGGCGATATGCTGTCGGCCCTCTTGCCCGCCGGCTCCATCTGCGGAGCGCCCAAGGCTTCGACCGTGAAGCTGATCGCTGAAGCCGAACAGATTTCGCGCGACTATTATACGGGCATCTGCGGCTATTTCGACGGGCAGACGCTGGATTGCGGCGTGATGATCCGCTTTATCGAGCTGAAAGACGGACAATATTATTTTCGATCGGGAGGAGGCATCACGGTCAACAGCGATTGCCGCAAAGAGTATGAAGAAGTGATACAGAAAGTCTACCTTCCCCGTTAATTTCTCGCAATTGTATGACAGACTATTTAGAAACGCTCTGCTGGTATCGCGGCTTTCTCCGCCAATCGGCGTATCATGTGCAACGCATGGAGGCCACGCTGGGTTTCTCCTTGCCCTTTTCAGCCGACCATCTTCAGCACTTGGCCGAGCAGCTAGCTCCGCCGGAAGCTTTCGGCGCAGAGACGCGCTATAAGTTTCGCTTTATTTATAATGCCGATGGCATACAGACGGCTACGCTCTCACCTTATGCGCCGGCCGTCGTCAATCAGTTGCAACTCGTTGAAGCACCTGCTTCATTAGATTACCATTTGAAATACGCAGATCGCAGTGGACTCGATGCTTTGAAAGCATCGCTGCCAACCGGCGTTGAGCCCCTGATCGTTAAGTCGGGAAGGATCACGGATACGACTTATACCAACGTCGCTTTCTTGCGGCAAGATTGCTGGTATATCCCATCATCTTATCTCTTGGCCGGCACAATGCGCCGCTTTCTCTTGGAAACGCAGGCTTGCAGCTTGGCCGATATTCGCCCTGAGACGCTTTCTGAATATACGCACGTCTGCCTAATCAATGCGATGCTGAAGTTGGGCGAGGTCAAACTCCCCATTGCAGCCGTCTTAGGCCAACAACCATAAGCTGCACGTTGAAGTATGCACTACAAGTTCACTCCTCATTTTGCCAAGCGTTGCAAAATGAGGGGTGCAAAACGCTTTTTTATAGCCGCCAAAGTCGGATCGCTTTATTTGTTCTCACGATAAAAAAGGTTTGTGCTCGTGATAAAAAGGGTTTCACCTCACGATAAAAAGGGCTTGCGCTCGTGAAAAAAAAGTGCGTCGTCAAAATGTGGACGCCTGATCTTCAAGTTTTGCTTCGTTTTTAGTGTGTCCTCTGTTTGAAAAATCCTTTTCCGCTCTTTTTCTTCTACGCGCAGCCGGTCTCGATTAGAATCGGCCTGTGCGCAAGCAGAACATACCGCATAGGCACCCCGACAATGCCCACCTGCACATACCAACTGCTTCACTGAGGGCGGGGCGCTTACGGATACAAAAAAAAGGGCCGAAGCCCTTTCTTTTTCCTAACAACCAGGCCTCACGGCCATACTGTTGTTACTCGACTCTTTTCAGAGTCTTCATCTCATGTAACCTAAAACTAACCTAAAACCTAATACCTAATAATTGTACTTTTTCAGTTGCGCTATAATCATTTCCTAATACCATTATGTAGAGAGCGCTATGAATCTCTATTTTGGCTTGGCTTGAGTTTATACTCGCGCCGGCCTTGCTTCTTAAAAGCAATGCAAAGATAGGGTGTTCTGACCATTTTGTCCAAACATTTGACTGCATTTTCTTGCAGAAATAACATTTGGACGCTTGTTTTGCAAACTAATCTAAGCAAAATAAGTTTGAAATGGCGGTTTGAGCAGTGTAACTATTTAAATTATAATACTTGAGCTAGTGCTTTATTTCTCTTTTGTTAGTGGTGATGGTTGCCCATCGGGGGTAAATGTGCGCAGTGTCAAGATTATTTGCATCGCCTTTGGGCGCTCCGATTCATATATTATGTTTTGTCAATTCTTTTTCAAGTCGAAAAGGTAGGAAAGTTTGATGGCTATCGTTCCATTGTTAGATCTTGAAAAGACGTGTCGCTTATCGTTCTTCCATAGATCGCTCAGGCCGTAGTAGTATCTTCCTTCGAGCATAAAATGGCCCGCCTTGTTGTTTAATTCAATGCCCAAACCGGCTGCGATGCCGTAGTCAAATTTGTGGTCGGCCGACATGTCGTATTGCGCAGCAAGTCCGTTTGGGCGGTCGGGGCGGCCTTCGGCGTTGAGCGTCCACGTATCGCTTTTATGACTACGTTCTCCTACTAAATAACCAATCTGTGGGCCGGCAATAAAATAACCCATCAGGCCGCGTTGCTCACGCCCCAGACTCAGGCGAGCGAGAAAGGGTATTTCTATGTAGCTCATATCGCGGCGGTAGCGGTCGGGCAGCGGTAGTCCTTGGCTACTTTGAATCTGCTCCTTCCATCCTAGTTGGGTAAAATTGAATTCTACCTGCAAGGCGCAAAGTAGGTTAAAGTATTTTTCGCTCGTTATGCGAAACGTGGCGCCTACTGTTGGCCCGATATGCCATCCTTGCTTGATGGAGGGCGTGAAGCCGATTTGGTTCATCGCGAGGCCGGCGTTGACGCCAAAAGCCAAGGCATTGCGCGGCTCTCCCAATTGCGCAGAAACGCGCCCTGCGCTTAAGGCGAAGAACACTATTAGCAGGTGCTTCATAAGCAATCGTTTAGCGTGATTGCAATTGTTCGATGGTTCTATCATTCTTGTAATGAATGAAACTTATGCTGTTGTTGACCAGACCGCCGCCTGCTTCCGTAGCCGCAAAGCGCATATCGCTCTGAAGCATACCCGTTCCGGCGCGTTGCGTCGTGAAGTTTTTACCATAGGTAAACAAGCCTTGCAGCAGATGGGTCGCGAGGTCGTAACCTAAGAGTCCCATACGCGGAGATACATCTAAAGGCTCTGCATTGAACCACGCCTTATACTGCGCGTTGAACTCGGCGATGCCGCGCGAATAGGGGTTATAGAATGCATTCGTATATATATATGTATCGGCCATATGAAAATCTTCGCGCAGTGCTTGTTCGTGATCCAACCAGTCGGGGTAGCCGAATAGCGATACTTTGTACTTCGGATATTGCGCGTTAAACTGCTTAATCTTATCAAGCAATTGCCGCAAAACCGCAGGATCAGAATTGTCAGGAACGATGACGGTTTGTTTGTTCTTCGCGCAAGCCGATTTGAGTTGCGTGAGCGGTGCATCCAAGTTGCATATCGTCGTCGTGACGCCGGCCGCATTTAAGCGCGCCTTAAGCTGTTGTGTGAACGTTTGCTCGTTGGCGTTGCTGATGTGCATAAAGACCGCGTTGCGAATCTTGAAAATCTTCAAGAATAAGTCGGCCGCAAAAATTTGTTGATACTGCGTCGGCGTGTTGAGCAGGCAGAGTTGTGGCGTAGTATGCACTTGCCAGGCCTTTGAGGAGAAGGGCACGATCATGCGAATCTGTTCCTCTTTCGCAAAGTTGGCCACCTCGGTAAAGTGAGCCGGATAAACAGGACCGATAATCACGTCCGGCTTCTGCGCTTTAAGTTTGCTGAGAATCGTAGCCAAAGAGGATTGGTTAAAATCCTCATTGTAGGTATAAACATTGATGTCGCGCCCATTGTCGCGCAGCTTATCGGCAGCCATTAGAAAGCCACGATAAAACTCCACGCTTCGCTCGCCTTCAATGCCCGAGGCCTTCATCGGCAACAGAAAGGCTACGCCGACCGTTTTGCTCACCGGAGCGGCGGCTTGCGTCGGACTATTGCCGGCCATTGTCGTGGGCGGAATATTGATAACTGAGCCCTTCTTTAGTTTATAGTCGGCTTGCCGCATCTCAGGGTTTGCCGCAACGAGCGCGTCAACCGTGATGTCATAGCGCTTCGCAATGTTCCACATCGTATCCCCTTTGCTGACGACGTGCGTAACAGAGGCGCTCGCTGCGCCACCGGCCGGAAGCATAATCGTTTGGCCGGCTTGTAGTGTTTCGACGGTTAAGCCGGGGTTAATTGCCAAGATCTTTTCTATCGTTGTATGGTGCAAACGCGCCAAACTATAGAGCGTTTCGCCACCTTGTACGATGTGTGCTGTGCCTTTTTGTTGCGCCGAAGCCCCCTGCGTATATAGGAAAAAGCCAAAACAGAGGAGGGCAAGGCGCATTGCGTGTATGGAAACTTTCATTTTTCTTGTAACTACTTGATTCAGGCAAAGGTAGTAAAAAAAGGCGGGCTGATTGCGTGTTTTATGTTTTTTTCTAAGAAGATAACAGCAACTTATGATCGTAGCCGGAGGCGTTAGAGTTTGCGTAGCCGCTCCAAAATGTTGCGGTTCAGGCGGCGGATCTTCACTTGTTGGCGAATGAAGCCGCGGCGCTGCTTGCTCCACCATTCTTCGCTACCTTCACCGAAAGCCTGCAGCAATGTGCGCGGCCGGCTATGCGCCTTAGGGTTGACAACAATATTGAGTCCTTGTGGTATGATTTCGATTTCAACTTCTTTTCCCGTCATAAATGGATCGCCATCGCAATGGATCGCACCTTCGCTTGAGCGCTGAATGTGTACTTTCTGCGAACGGAAGGCTTTAATCTTGCTGTTTTTCATCAGTTGTCGGCTAAAAAGTTGCATCGCTAATAAAGGTGCTTCGAATGTAGAAAAAGGCTCCATAATAATAACGTCGAGCAAGCCGTCCTTCATAGAAGCAAAGGGAGCAATGTAAGCGTTGTTGCCATATTGAGAGGCGTTGGCGCAGGTTACGACTACAGCTTTGTGCGTTTGCGCCCCGTTTTCGTCCGTCACCGTGTAGGTTTCCGGATGATATTTGACCCATTCCTTTAGTACATTCTCCACGTAAGTCAGCGGGCCGCGCTTGCCGCTTTCAGCAAACTTCATACTGATCAGCGCATCGAAGCCTACGCCGCAGGTACAAAAGAAAGGTCGCCCATTGATTTTGCCATAGTCGAGGCAATGAACGACTGCTTCATTTAATATTTGCGTAGCCTTTGACGGGTCCATCGGTAGGCGCAGATGGCGCGCTAAACCGTTGCCGGAGCCGCAGGGGATAATGCCTAAGGCCGACTTGGTGTGGACTAAGGCACGGGCCACTTCGTTGATCGTTCCATCGCCACCGACGGCTACGACGATGTGGACGCCTTGCGCCGCGGCTTCGCGGGCCATCTCCTCAGCGTGGCCTGCATACTCCGTCGTGCGGAGTTTGCATTCGAAGAGGCTGCGGTCAATGTTCTTTTCTATCGCCTGTTCAATAGCCGCTCTTCTGCCATTGCCGGAGATCGGGTTGACGATAAATAGGATTTTCTTCATAATGGAAATTTGCTGCAAAAATATAAATAGCCACTCAAACTCTCTGTTTCTTACCTAACCTTTTGCCGCTCAATGAAAAAAAATATGTGCTTGCCAGACCTTTTAAGGTGGAAATACCTATCTTTGCAGCCTTGAAAAGTGGACTCACTGCACGAATCGCCTTAAAGTGAGCTGAAAATCATACGAAAATCATTATTAATATGAGCATATTAGACGATAGACTGGCCAAGTACACCTTGCCCCAACATTACATGGATCTTGGAATGTATCCTTATTTCCGAGAGATAGATGGCAAGCAGGGGACAGAAGTAAATATGGGTGGTCACGACGTTTTGATGTTCGGGTCAAATGCATACACTGGTTTGCCCGGCGATCAGCGCATCATAGATGCCGGTATTAAGGCTTTGCAGCAATATGGATCCGGTTGTGCCGGCTCGCGCTTCCTTAATGGCACGCTGGACATTCACGTAAAGTTGGAGAAGGAATTGGCTGAATACATAGGCAAAGATGAGTCGCTTTGTTTTTCAACCGGCTTCACCGTTAATTCAGGTGTGATTCCGTCTTTGCTGACGCGCGAAGATTACATCATCTGCGATGATCGTGATCATGCTTCAATCGTTGATGGGCGTCGTCTGAGTTTTGCTAGGGCTTTGAAGTATAAGCACAATGATATGGAAGATTTGGAGCGGCAGTTGCAAAAATGTACGCCCGAATCTGTTAAACTCATTGTTGTTGACGGCGTCTTCTCTATGGAAGGCGATTTGGCTAACCTACCGGAAATTGTGCGCCTAAAGCAAAAATATAATGCGGTGCTTATGGTTGACGAGGCTCACGGCTTAGGTGTCTTCGGGCGCGAAGGACGCGGCGTGTGCGACCATTTTGGACTTACGGATCAAGTTGATCTGATTATGGGCACATTTAGCAAGTCTCTTGCCAGCATCGGGGGGTTTATCGCTGCCAATAAGACGATAATCAACTGGCTGCGCCATAATGCCCGCACATATATTTTCAGTGCTTCTGCAACGCCGTCGGCTACGGCTTGCGCTCGCGAGGCTTTACGCATTATCCGGCAAGAACCTGAGCGTATTCAGGCGCTTTGGGATGTGACCAATTATGCTTTGAAGTGCTTCCGCGAAGAGGGCTTTGAAATTGGTGCGACAGAATCTCCCATTATCCCGCTTTATGTGCGCGATGTGCAGAAGACTTTCGTTGTGACTAAGCGCGCTTTTGACGAAGGCGTCTTTATCAATCCGGTGATCCCTCCGGCTTGTGCTCCTCAAGATACTTTGGTACGCTTTGCCTTGATGGCAACGCATACGCACGAACAGGTAGATAGAGGCATCGCTGCCTTAACGAAAGTGTTCCGCGAATTGGATATTATTTGATAAGCAATCATTTTTTTAGATTAACAGATAACCGGACTTTTCTTCGGTAAATAAAGGCAGCGCTTGGGTCGTTGCCTTTACTTTTTTATTCGTATGAAGCGCGATGTAGACCTCTCTTTATGAGGGTCGATTCGGGGGTAAGATTCTTCCTGTGAATAATTAATTGAAAGTTTTACTTCGCGTGAAGTGTGATGACGGGATCGGGATTATTCCTGCTTTCTTTCTTGATAACATAATTAGCCGTCGACAAAATATGTATATGCCTGAGTAGCGTTGCCTGCTTGGTTGTAAAATGCGCTACTTTGGAATTTTAATTCCTAAGCTTGGAAATTTAATCCGCTACCTTGGAACTAAAATACCAAACGCTTGGTGCAAAAATGCGATTGCGTAAATAGGGTAGGCTGCTTGTGCTTCGCGGGGATATGAACAGTTCTTTCGGAATTATTTGTGCTTGGTTATGGCTCCGGCTTAAGCGGCCTCGTCTTCTCGTCTGCGATCAACGATTAAACGCACCATTTTTCTTCGCATCCTTTCATTAAAATTGAGGAGACACCCATCGACTTTGTCGATAAATGTGCGCTTCGCGGATGTAAATACGATGAGATGAGAGGTTGGTCAGCTTAAAAAGTGCTGACCTAAATGTAGAAGAGGGCTATGCCTATATGATGGAAGTAGTGTAGCACAAGAGAGGGTGTCTATATTCTTAACTAGTGCTATTAGTTAGACGAATTGTAAGTATAAACACGCTTTTTGATGATAGAACTATGGGCTAAATATGGCCAGTGTTGGGGAAATTAACCATATTTGACGTAAGCGGTGGAAAATAAAAATACTTTTTCGGCTTAGATTGCCTTGTCTGTTTGAAAAAATAAGTAATTTTGCCAACGAAACACACCGAACCCCATGACAGAATCTCTTATCAACGGGCGAATCTCGCAGATCATTGGTGCCGTCGTCGACGTCGCTTTTGACACGGAAGGTCGCTCTGCGGCAGAAGTGCTGCCTAAAATACACGATGCATTGGAAGTAACGCACCCTGATGGTCGCCAGATCATTATTGAAGTGCAACAACATATCGGCGAAGACACAGTTCGTACGGTCGCAATGGACAATACGGACGGCTTGATGCGCGGATTGGAAGTACGCCAATTGGGCAGTCCAATCACAATGCCCATCGGCGAGCAAATCAAAGGCCGTATGCTTAACGTTACGGGTAATACCATCGATGGTCTGCATAACGTAGACAAAGGCGCTGATGCATACCCCATTCATCGCCCCGCTCCCGACTTTAAGGATTTGAAGACGAGTACGGAAATTCTTTATACCGGTATTAAGGTGATCGACTTGCTTGAGCCTTATAGTAAGGGTGGAAAGACCGGTCTTTTTGGTGGTGCCGGCGTAGGTAAGACGGTGCTTATCATGGAGCTGATCAACAATATCGCCAAAGGTCACGACGGCTTCTCCGTCTTTGCCGGCGTTGGTGAGCGCACGCGTGAGGGTAATGACCTCTTACGCGAGATGATAGAGTCAGGCGTTATCAAATATGGAAAGGAATTTACCGACGCTATGGAAAAGGGCGAGTGGGACCTTTCTAAAGTAGATTATAATGAAGTGGCCAAGAGTCAGGCAACGCTCATCTATGGTCAGATGAACGAACCGCCGGGTGCTCGTGCCAGCGTGGCGCTGTCAGGTCTTTCAGTGGCTGAGTCGTTTCGCGATTCTGGCGTGAAAGAAGGCAAGGCTACGGATATCTTGTTCTTTATCGACAACATCTTCCGCTTTACGCAGGCAGGCTCTGAGGTGTCTGCTTTGTTGGGTCGTATGCCGTCAGCCGTAGGTTACCAACCTACGCTTTCAAGCGAGATGGGTGCGATGCAGGAGCGTATTACGTCAACGAAGAATGGCTCTATTACTTCTATTCAAGCAGTGTATGTGCCGGCCGATGACTTGACTGACCCGGCTCCGGCTACAACCTTTACTCACTTGGACGCTACGACCGTGTTGAGTCGTAAGATTACGGAGTTGGGTATATATCCGGCAGTAGATCCGTTGGCTTCTACTTCTCGTATTCTTGATCCTAACATTATTGGTAAAGAGCATTACGATTGTGCACAACGCGTGAAGCAGATTCTGCAAAAATATAATGAACTTCAGGATATTATTGCTATTCTCGGTATGGATGAACTTTCAGATGAGGATAAGCAAACGGTGAATCGCGCACGTCGCGTTCAGCGCTTCTTGAGTCAGCCGTTTACCGTGGCTGAGAAGTTTACGGGCGTTCCGGGCGTTATGGTGCCCATTGAGGAAGTGATCCGTGGCTTTAATATGATTTTGGATGGTGAAGTCGATTATCTGCCTGAACAAGCATTCTTGAATGTTGGTACGATAGATGAAGCTATCGAAAAGGGTAAGCGATTAATGGAAAATGCGCAGGCTTAACCGCCTAGCGCATTCGGCTATCCTTGTTATTCTAAATAGCTAAATCAAGCGAAAACGTATGAAAGTAATCATCGTCTCTCCGGAAAAGGTCTTGTATCAAGGCGAAGCCTCTTCGGTCGTCGTTCCCGGTGAGAAAGGGCGCTTTGAAATCTTAGATCATCACGCGCCGATTATCTCGACTTTGACAGAAGGCACTGTCGTCTGCCGCGGAAATGCTCCCGTGACGCTTGCTGTGCGTGGCGGATTCGTAGACGTAGCTTGCAATGAAGTTAGTATTTGTGTAGAGGAAGAAAGCAAATGAAAGTAGCTAAGCCCCTAATATCTCTGGCCGTAGTTTATTTGCTGCTTGGTCCCATTCTCTTTCTGGCGGAAAGAAACCTGCTTGGGATGGAGGCGCTCAAACAATTGCTGCCAATTACGTTGCTGGGGGCGTTTTTCTTTGCTTTTTCATTCTTCGAACTTGCATTTGGTGATCGATTACGGCGAACGCAGAATAAGACGATGACCGGCTTTTATTTGGCGACGAAAATTGTGCGCCTTTTATCTGCCCTAGTGTTGTTTTTGATCTATGCCGTATTGGTCAAGACGCAGTTGTTATACTTTACGATTAACCTTGCCGGATTTTACTTGGTGACGACAGCATTCTTGTCCTATTATTATATAAGGACTGAAAGCAAATCAAAATCGGAGACTAAGGCTTCATAATTTCTCGCATTATCTTAAACGATATGAAACATATTTACGCCATAGGAATAGCGCTGATCCTTGCTCTCTTCACATTTGTTCCTACCACTGCACACGCAGAAGAAGAGCTCGATGTGAAAGAAATCGTTTTGGGGCATATGAGCGATGCTTATGAATGGCATATTACAACCCTTGGACATAAGCATGTCTCTTTGCCGCTCCCTGTCATTGTGAAAAGTCAACGCGATGGGCAATGGCACATCTTCTCTTCTGCTCGCTTCGAGGAGGCAGTAGGAGGCGTGTATGATGGCTTCTATATTGATGCCGCACGACAAGGGAAGATTTATGAAAAAGGCTACAACGAGCGTCCGTGGGATTTAAGTATTACAAAAGATGTGGTGCAAATTTGGATCAATGTCCTTGTGTTGCTCTTGATCTTTATTCCTTGTGCTCGTTGGTATAAACGCCACGAGGTGACCGAAGAAGCGCCCAAGGGCTTTGTAGGGTGTATTGAAGTGCTCGTCTCTGCGATCAATGATGACGTTATCAAGACAGGCATTGGCGAAAAGAACTATCGCCCTTACTCTCCTTTTCTCTTGACGATGATCTTCTTTATCTTGGTGACTAACTTGATGGGCTTGATTCCCTTCTTCCCCGGAGGAGCTAACGTGACCGGTAATATCACAATTACCTTCCTCTTAGCTTTCCTCACCTTTATCGCCATCAATGTCTTCGGCAATAAGGAGTATTGGAAAGAAGTCTTTTGGCCGGACGTTCCGGTTTGGATGAAGTGTCCGGTGCCTTTGATGCCTGTCATCGAGTTTTTTAGCTTATTCACGAAGCCATTTGCCTTAATGGTGCGTCTCTTTGCTAATATGTTAGCCGGTCACGCCATTATACTTTCGCTCACTTGTGTGATTTTTATCACATTCCAAGTTAATCTTTACGTAGGATCAGCAATATCAGTCTTCAGTGGGCTTTTGATGATCTTTATGAATGCCTTAGAGCTTTTGGTCGCTTTTATACAGGCATACGTCTTTACGATGCTGAGCGCAATCTTTATAGGCTTGGCACATCCACATCACGAACATACTACAAATTAAAGCAATAAAATTAAACTCTTACCACTATGTTACAACTCTTAATGGACATGGCAAAAGGAATTGCCGAATTAGGCGCAGCCATCGGCGCAGGTCTTTCAGTATTAGGTGCCGGCATCGGTATCGGTAAAATTGGCTCTTCAGCGATGGAAGCTATTGCACGCCAACCCGAAGCAGCAGGCGATATCCGTTCTAATATGATCGTTATTGCCGCCTTGATCGAGGGTGTTGCTTTCTTCGGTGCAATCGTTTGTTTGCTCGTCCTCTTCTTGTAATAGCTATACATCGATAATTTGAGAAAAGGCCGTACGCATATATTATATATGTAGGCCTTATAGCAAACTCAATTAAAAAAAAGACGATATTATGGAGAATATGCCATCCATTTTGACGCCCGATTTTGGCTTGCTATTTTGGATGTTGCTCGCATTCGGAGTCGTCTTCTTCTTATTGGCAAAGTATGGCTTTCCGGCAATAACTAAGGCCGTTGAAGATCGCAAGAACTATATTGATGAATCGCTCAAGAACGCACGCGAAGCCAACGAAAAGTTGGCTAACGTAAAAGCTGAGAGTGATAGCATCTTGAAAGTTGCGCACGAACAACAAGCCCGCATTATCAAAGAAGCCATGGCAACCCGCGATAATATCATTGCGGAAGCTCGTAATAAGGCACAGACCGAGGGGCATCAGCTTTTTGAAGAGGCCAAAAAGCAAATCGTTGCTGAAAAGGAAAACGCTTTGCGTGACATTCGCTCGCAAGTGGCAGATCTGTCTGTCCTGATCGCGGAGAAAGTTATACGTCGCCAGTTGGACAATGCCGAAGAGCAGGAGAAGTATATCGATAGGATTCTTAATGATATGAATAAAGGCTAATCATGGATATCGGAATTATTTCTATTCGCTACGCAAAAGCTCTGCTACGCTTTGCAATAGATAATAAAGAAGAAGAGCGCGTCTATGCGGAAATTGAGACATTGGCGCATTCTTTCTTGCATATCCCTACGTTGCGCCAAGTTCTTCAGGATCCACTATCAGACAACGCTCGACAAGTTGAGATTCTTACTTGTGCAACGTGCGGTAACGGAAGTTTATCTGCTTCCACAGAGCGCTTCATCCAGTTAGTGACAGCGCATAATCGCACGGACCTTATGCAGTTTATTGCTCAAGCTTTCATCACGCTTTATTTGAAGCGCAAGCGTATAATTAAGGGCCGACTGATTGTGCCGACGGCTACGCCGGAGACAATTTGCAAGAAGTTGCAGGAGATTATAGAGAAGCGAACCAATTGCAGCATTGAGTTTAAGGTAGAAATAGATGCGTCCATTGCGGGCGGATTTATCTTGGATTACGACACTTATCGATTAGACGCAAGTCTGAAAACCCAATTAAAGGAGCTGCGCAACGCACTTGCTTAGTCCTTGAACAAAGACGGGCGATGAGCAAATGCTCCGATTATTCTTAATAGCAAAACAACAATATGTCAAACAATATCAAACCAAGTGAAGTATCGGATATCCTTTTGCAGCAGTTGAAGGATATCAATACAAAGGTCAAGTTTGAAGAGGTCGGCGTTGTCCTTACTGTGGGCGATGGCGTCTCTCGCGTATATGGCCTTTCCAATGTCACGGAGAACGAACTCGTGCAGTTTGAAAACGGCGTGATGGGTGTAGCGATGAACTTGGAAGAAGATAACGTCGGTGTGGTTTTACTTGGTCCGTCAGAAGGAATCAAAGAAGGCCAAAGCGTGAAGCGCACAGATCGCGTGGCTTCTATTGAAGTTAGCGATGAAATGTTGGGACGCGTTATCAATCCGCTTGGCACTCCCCTTGATGGAGCCGGTGAGATTGGTGGAGGGAAATATCTGATGCCGCTTGATCGTAAGGCGCCGGGTGTTATCTACCGCCAGCCCGTTAATCAAGCTTTGCAAACGGGTTTGAAAGCTGTCGACTCAATGATTCCTATCGGCCGCGGACAGCGTGAGCTGATCATTGGCGACCGTCAGACCGGAAAGACTGCCATCGCCATCGATACAATTATTAATCAGCGTGAGAATTTTGAGAAAGGAGATCCCGTTTATTGTATCTATGTAGCTATCGGTCAGAAAGCATCTACTGTTGCGTCTACCGTAGAGACATTGAAGAAAAACGGCGCTATGCCTTATACGATTATTGTCAGCGCTACAGCATCAGAGCCGGCAGCATTGCAATACTTTGCTCCCTTTGCCGGTGCAGCTATAGGCGAGTACTTCCGCGATCGCGGCTTGTCGGCTTTAGTTGTTTATGATGACTTGTCAAAACAAGCTGTAGCTTATCGTGAGGTATCTTTGATTCTTCGCCGTCCTTCAGGCCGTGAGGCTTATCCTGGTGACGTCTTTTATCTCCACTCACGCTTGTTGGAGCGCGCAGCGAAGATTAATAA
>JABZGO010000180.1 GCA_015259305.1 Alloprevotella tannerae
CATTATATATATGTCCGTGCGTAAGAAATAGTCGCTTCCCTTCGTCGACAAGTAGCACGTAATCGGACATCAGCGGAAAATCTAAAAGCATCTGGTCGACCTCACTGTCGCAATTGCCGCGCAAAGCCACGATGCGGTCGGCCAAAGGGTTGAGTCGCTCGACGATGGCTTGCGGGTTAAGCCCTTCCGGCAAACCGTTGCGCGGCCCGTAATTGAGTATGTCGCCCATCAAGCAGAGCATATCATAGCCGCCTGCGTCAAACTGCCGCAATACGGCTTCCAAAGCCGGCAGCGAACCGTGAATATCGGAAACAATCAAGTATTTCATAATTGCAAAGATAGAGATTGACGGCGGATTAAGAGACGTCGGCCAAGCGGAAAAGAGCGAAATGTACCTGCGCTCAGTGCCGCGCAAAAGAAAAAAGAAGCGCATAAACCGTAAGTTTGCTATAAAAATGAAGCTATCGGAGGCGAGCTTCACGCCCGTTGTTGTATTTTTGCAGATAGTTATGGAATTTCGTACGCCGGTAGACTTACCACTCCAAAAATTAGCGCTGACGCCTCGCAATCGCGTCCTGCTGCTGGGCTCTTGCTTCTCCGATGAAATCGGCAGGCGCTTAGCGGCCGAAATGGATGAGGGTTGTGTGCTGATTAACCCCTTCGGGACGCTCTATAATCCGACTTCCATACTGCAAGTCTTGCGTGCGCTGCAAACCAACCGACTCCCGGAAGGCCATCTCTTTAAGGGGCGCGACGGACGTTGGCGCAGTTGGGCTTTCGGCGGGAAATGGGCGGCCGATACACAAGCCGAATGCGAAGCGAAAACAAAACAAGCGTTGCAGCAAGCCGTAGTTTTTTGGCAACAAGCCGATACCGTATTTATTACCTTCGGCACGAACCACGTCTATCATTTGAAGGCCGATGGGCGCAGCGTGGCCAACTGCCATAAAGAATTGAGTTCGGCTTTTGAAGAGCGTTTGCTCTCCGTCGAAGATGTGGTTGAGGCGTGGCAAACCTTCTTCCGCGCCTTGCCGAGTGCGACGCCCCGCCGCTTTGTCTTTACCCTGAGTCCGTATCGCTATATTAAATACGGCCTGCACGCCGACAAATTGAGCAAAGCCACGCTCCTCTTAGCCATAGATCGCCTCTGCTCGCCAACGAACGGCGATGCGCAGCCCGCGGCGCCGTGCTTTTACTTTCCCGCTTACGAGATTGTGAACGATGAATTGCGAGATTATCGCTTCTACGCGCCGGATATGCAACACCCTTCGGAGCAAACGGCCGATTATATCTGGGAAAGATTGAAGGAATGGAGCTTCGCGCCCGCCGACTTTGACCGGATGCGCCAAAACCTCAAAGCGTATAAAGCAGCTTTGCATCGGCCGCAAACGGAATAACCATTTGATGACGACTTTTCTGAACAAGATAACACCCAAGCATTATGCACTATACCTCGGAACAGATCACAGCGCTCATTGATGCGCGTCGGTTTGGAGCCAACTCCGACAAAAATATTGATTGGCTTTTGACGGATAGCCGCTCTTTGGCCTTTCCTGAAGCTACGCTTTTCTTCGCTTTGCGCTCTCAGCGCAATGATGGCCACAAATACGTGGCAGATCTTTACCGCCGCGGTGTGCGTGATTTTGTGGTGAGCGCTTTGCCCGACGATTATGCGAGCCGCTTCCCCGCTGCTGCCTTTTATGTGGTTGCAGATCCCTTGAAAGCGCTCCAGCATTTGGCCGAATGCCACCGTCGCCGGTTTGATATTCCCGTCGTAGGCATTACCGGCTCCAACGGAAAGACCATTGTCAAGGAATGGCTGTACCAACTGCTTTCCCCCCAATGGGTTGTCACGCGCTCACCGCGCTCTTACAACTCGCAAGTGGGCGTTCCGCTGTCCGTTTGTTTGCTCAACGCGCAAACACAATTGGGCATTTTTGAAGCCGGTATCTCTCAGCCCGGCGAAATGTCCGCTTTGCGCCCCATTATTCAGCCCCGCATCGGCGTAATGACCAATATTGGCCAAGCGCATCAAGAGAATTTTGCCTCCCTCGAAGAGAAATGTGCGGAGAAGTTAAGCTTGTTCAAAGACGCCGACGTACTTATTTACGACGCCGACGATCCTGTCGTTGCCGAAGGCGTGCGCCAAGCCTCCTTTGCAGGCGATCAGCTCGCTTGGTCTCGCACGAAAGATGAAGGCCCGCTCGTTATTCGCAAAGTAGCGCACGAAAGCGAGCGCACACACATCACTTACGCCTACCTACAACAAGAAAGCGACTTCTTTATCCCCTTTACCGACGAGGCTTCCGTGCAAAATGCCATCCATTGCTTGGCCGTTTGCCTCTACTTGCACGTAGATGCCGCCGTTATTGCTCAGCGTATGGCCCGTTTGGAGCCGGTTGCGATGCGCTTGGAGGTGAAACAAGGCGTTCGCGTCTGCATTCGCATCAACGACAGTTATAATTCCGACGTTAATTCATTGGATATTGCGCTCGATTTTATGCAGCGCCGGCCCGATAGAGTTGGTATGCGAAAGACCTTAATCTTAAGCGATATCAGCCAGAGCGGCATGCCGCGCGAGCAACTTTATGCGCAAGTGGCCGAGATGGTAAATCGCCGCCGCGTGGACCGACTTATCGGCGTCGGCCCCGACCTTTCGGCGATGCAGGACTTGTTTAAGATCGACGCCGTCTTTTATCCGACGACGAAAGCCCTGTTAGAGAGCGGAAAAGTCGGCCGTTTACGCAATGAAATGGTACTGCTCAAGGGCGCGAGAGCTTATAATTTTGAGGCGCTTACCGAACTCCTTTCGCTCAAGGTGCACGAAACGATCCTCGAAGTCGACTTAGCGGCCATCGCGGCCAACCTTAATTACTTCCGAAGCTTTATGAAGCCCGAGACGAAGATAGTTTGCATGGTCAAAGCTTCCGCTTACGGCGCCGGAAGTGTGGAAATCGCGAAAACCCTACAAGATCGCGGCGTCGATTATCTGGCTGTCGCCGTAGCCGATGAGGGCGCCGACCTGCGCAAGGCCGGTATTACGAGTAATATCATCATCATGAATCCCGAGATGTCCTCGTTCAATACCCTCTTTGCCTACGATTTAGAGCCCGAAGTCTATGATTTCAGTTTGTTGGAAGCCCTCATCCGCGCCGCCAAACAGCAAGGCATCACCAATTTTCCGCTCCACATCAAGCTCGATACGGGTATGAAGCGCCTCGGCTTTGATCCACTCCACGATATGCCGGCCTTGATCGATCGCCTCCACCATCAAGCCGCCTTGATCCCGCGCTCCGTCTTCTCTCATTTTGTGGGCAGCGACAGTCCCGCGTTCGACGCTTTCTCCGATCATCAATTTGAACTCTTCGACAAAGCCTCGCAGCAGTTGCAGGCTGCTTTTTCGCATAAGATCTTGCGCCATATCTGCAACAGCGCCGGCATCGAGCGCTTTCCGCAGCGCCACCTCGACATGGTCCGCCTTGGCCTTGGCTTGTACGGGGTAGATCCGATCGACAATCATATTATCAATAATGTGACGACGCTTAAAACGACCATTCTCCAAATCCGCGATGTGCAGGCCGGCGAGACCGTCGGCTATGGTCGGAAGGGCGTCCTCGAGCGTGATTCCCGCATCGCCGCCATCCCTATCGGGTATGCCGACGGACTGAATCGCCATTTAGGCAATCGGCGTGCCTACTGCCTGGTCAATGGCCGGAAGGCCTATTACGTAGGCAATATTTGTATGGACGTTTGTATGATCGACGTCACCGACATTCCCTGCAAGGAGGGCGATAGTGTGGAAGTTTTTGGCCCACATTTGCCCATCACGGTCTTGAGTGATGCCCTCGAAACGATTCCTTACGAGATACTGACGAGCGTTAGCAATCGCGTAAAGCGCATCTATTATCAAGAATGATTGCATGTTTGACTTGACAAAATCGAAATGCTCTTTTTAAATAACGCAAACAAACGGAAGGAAAACGTATCTTATGGCGCACAAGTGCGTCGTTTCGCCGTATCTTTGCATTACACAAGAGCTAAATAC
>JABZGO010000181.1 GCA_015259305.1 Alloprevotella tannerae
GGTTAAAGTTCGTCAGAAGAATGTGTTCTCCAAAATCTTCTAATTTCATTCCGGTATAGCGCTGCAACCAATTTCCGACAATTCCTTCACGTGTCATCATAAATTCGTACTTTTGCATTGTCAACTTAGAAAGGTTTATCATTTAAGTCTTTTCATCAGCAGACAATTTTCTCTAGTGTGCAAAATTAGAAAAATGATTTCATTAAATCTTCCTTCTTTTAATACAAAAATCAAGTCGCACTCAGATGGCAACTACGATATTTTTGATTTTCTCCGAAAACGCTATGTGCGACTTACACCAGAGGAGTGGGTTCGGCAGCATTTCGTACACTACTTAGTTGAACAAAAAGGCTACCCTTCTGCACTGCTCCAAAACGAAATAAGCCTGCCGCTCAATGGCTGCCTACGCCGTTGCGATACGGTTCTTTTTGATCGCGATGGCGCGCGTCCACGTATGATTATGGAATACAAGGCCCCGAGCGTACCAATTACTGAAAAGGTATTTAAGCAGATTTCCGCTTACAACAGCAAATTGCGAGCTGACTACCTCATCGTCAGCAATGGTTTGACGCATTATTGTTGCAAATTGAATTATACAGACAACAGCATCAGATTCCTCCCGGAAGTACCCTACTATGATGCTCTCTAATCCCCCTGCTTCTTATTATCTATTTCCACCAGCTAGTCTCGAGCGGATCAGCGATTGATCTACGCTTAGTTTTTGCCTCGAGTTAAAAGAACTTAGGCTACAATCAGCTTCCCACATACCTACCCTTAAGACCATAAATAACCTCCCTAAAAATAGAAGGTTTAAAGGTTTACACCGCAAACTCAGTCACCGATTCTACTAATAGCTTTTTAGCTTCGCCAACTTACACTTCGCCTTGCAGAGATTTATCGTAAAGCTTTACAACAATAAAGAAGAGCGGACCGAAGCTAAAAAAAAGAATCACCACAGAGACTTATTAAACTTCGAAGGCCTCGTTGTTGCCCCTACACATCTTATTATAAATAAATACTTGTCTGGGTCCTCTATCGTTTGCTGCCGGAAAACGGTCGTTTAGCCCGAGCAAACCATGGTTTGACTACAGCAAATAACTATTTGGCGGCAGCAAACTAAAACCATATTAGATAGGAAGCCCAACATTTTTGAGTAGAACAACACAAGAAGCAAAATTAACTTTCTAGTAATCAACATATTCTATAAGCAACGACATAAATAATCCTGCAAAAATCAAGGATGAATCAAGCCAGATACCATATCTCCGGAAGCGCACTATAGCTTTACTGAATATAGAAATAGAGAAAATCATTGGGTGGCAGGCAAAATAGAAACGTATACAACACGGCTACTCAACTTGCTCTGTTAAAAACTGAATAAAGAAAGTTACGATGCATTAAGACCTAATCGATGAGAGAAAAGAGAAGAGGATAAACACTACACATCTTATTTTCAAATAGATAAGAAAGGTAGTAAAACTTTAAGAAAACAACCATCAAGTACAAAATGTACTTTACGTAAAGTATACACTAGAAAATTCGGCTTTTTTTGTGGAGTTTCGGCTATTTTATCCTAATTTTGCAGACGTCAAATAAACCGATATGTATGAAACCCATAATCAAGCTTAAGAAAGGGTTGAACTTGAGGCTTATAGGAGAGGCACCGCTTACGTTAAAGCAAGCGGCGCTGTCTGCTACATACGCCTTGCAGCCAACAGATTTTCTTGGGATTGTTCCTCGCCTTCAGGTGAAAGAAAATGATCACGTTAAGATTGGCGATACGCTGTTTGCGGATAAAGAAACAGAGCGCATAAAGTTCGTAGCTCCCGTTAGCGGTACCGTTACGTCTATTGTGCGCGGCGAACGTCGCAAACTCTTACGCATTATTATTACTCCGGATGCAGAGCAACAGGAGAAAGCGCTTGCGCCATTAGACTTAGCTAAAGACACTCCGGAAGCAGTGACTGAAAAATTGCTGGAAGCCGGTCTTTTTGCCTTTATCCAGCAACGCCCCTACGCTGTTACGGCTTCGCCCAAAGACACGCCTAAGGCCATTTTTGTTTCGGCCTTTAGCAAAATGCCTTTGGCAGCAGACTTCTCCTTTGTCGTAAAAGATCAGGAAGATGCTTTTAAGTCCGGACTGGCAGTGCTTTCGCGCTTAGCTAAAGTACATTTGGGAATTTCTCCCGACCAAGTTGGTCAAAGTTTTGTCCCGACTGACGGCGTTGACGTTAATGTTTTCGATGGACCAAACCCATCCGGCAACGTAGGCGTTCAAATCAACCACATCTCCCCCATTAACAAAGGAGATATAGTCTGGACGATCGGAGCAGAAGAGGTAATCTTCATTGGTCGCTACGCACTAACCGGAAAGTTAGATTTCTCTCGCCGCATCGCCGTAGCCGGAGCCGAAGTTCAAAATCCGAGCTATTATGAGATCAAGCTGGGCGCCTCGCTTGAAAGCCTACTTAAAGGACAATTGAAAACCGAAGAGCACATTCGCGTCATTGACGGCAACCCGCTGGTAGGTAGCAAAGCTAGCCGAGACGGCTACATCGGTGCTCACACTACGGAAGTTTGCGTTCTCCCTGAAGGTGACAACGTACACGAATTATTTGGTTGGATTGCGCCTCGCCTCAACGAATTCTCAACCAGTCGAAGCTATTTCTCTTGGCTCTTAGGGAGGAAAAAATATAACCCCGACTGTCGCATCAAAGGTGGGCAACGCCATATGATTATGAGTGCGGAATACGAACGCGTATTCCCGATGGATGTTTTGCCAAGCTTTTTGATCAAAGCCATTATCACGGGCGATATCGACCGCCAAGAAGCATTGGGTATCTACGAAGTAGCGCCCGAAGACTTTGCCGTGGCAGAATATATCGACTCTTCCAAGCTCGAATTGCAGCGCATTGTGCGTGAAGGCCTGGATATTTTAAGAAAGGAAAATAGCTAAATAATAAATTGATTCGCCCTTTATGGGTGCAAATCCAATAACGAAAGACAATGCTTCAATCATTTTTCGACAAACTCAGGCCTCACTTTGAAGAAGGCGGGAAGTTGCATGCTTTCCACTCGGTCTTTGAAGGTATGGAGACCTTTGTATTGGTGCCGAATACGACTGCAAAGGTCGGTGTGAGCATCCACGATGCCATCGATTCAAAACGCATTATGACATTTGTCATTATTGCGTTACTGCCGGCCCTACTCTTTGGGATGTACAACATCGGTTACCAAACTTACATGACGCCTCCGGCGGTCGTGGGTGCAAGCTTCTGGGAAATGTTTGCTTACGGCTTCCTTATTATGCTACCCAAGATCGTCGTATCTTATGCGGTCGGCTTAGGTATCGAATTTGCCGTAGCACAATATAAACACGAAGAAATCAACGAAGGCTACTTAGTAACCGGCTTGTTGATCCCTATGATTGTGCCTATCGAGCTTCCCTTGTGGATGCTGGCTGTGGCTGTAGCCTTCTCCGTCATCTTAGCTAAAGAGATCTTTGGCGGAACGGGTATGAACATCTTCAATCCGGCTTTGGTTGCACGTGCATTCCTCTTCTTCTCTTATTCGGGCAATATGACCGGCGATAAGATTTGGATTGCAAAAGATACGATCTTCGGATTGGGCAACCCAAACCTCACAGACGCTGTTACTATGGCTACGCCGCTAACGCTAGCCAGCACAAATCAGCCGTTCTCTACTACTTTCACGGATATGGTAGTCGGATTAATGCCCGGCTCTATTGGTGAGACGAGTGTTATTGCCATTCTCATTGGCGCAGTCATCTTATTATGGACACGCACTGCTTCTTGGCGAACTATGCTGAGCGTTTTCGTCGGAGGTGGTCTGGTTGCTTTCTTGTTCAACTGTTTGCACATTCAAGACAACGCCGTCGCCAACATCCCTTGGTACGAGCACTTAGCCCTAGGAGGTTTCTGCTTCGGGGCAGTCTTTATGGCAACTGACCCTGTTACGAGCGCCAGAAC
>JABZGO010000182.1 GCA_015259305.1 Alloprevotella tannerae
GTCTACGCCTTTCACTACGTGATAAGATTTTACGAAAGGACCGCCCGTCGTGGCGCATCCGCCGATGGCTACCACGTATTTAGGATCGGCCATCTGGTCGTACAAGCGTTTTAAGACGGGAGCCATCTTATTAGTAATTGTGCCGCTCACTAAAATGACGTCAGCTTGGCGTGGACTATTACGCGTTACTTCAAATCCGAAGCGCGCAATGTCGTAGCGAGCTGCGCAGACGGCCATAAACTCAATACCGCAGCAACTTGTGGCAAAAGTCAGTGGCCAAAGCGAATTACTACGACCCCAGTTGATCAGGTCATCCAAGGGCTTAACGATAACATTGGCGCCGTTGGCGTTGAGTTCTGCCACCAACTTTTCATATGTCTCGTTATCCTTAAAGTCATCGTAAGGGATGCTTTTGATTTTCGGTCTTTTTAATTTTATTGCCATTTAAGAGCCCCCTTCCTCCAAGCATAAGCTAAGCCTAAAATTAAAACAAAGAGGAAGAACGCAACGCTCAATAAGCCCGCAGGTCCCAGCGAACGCATCACTACGGCCCAAGGAAACAAGAACATGGTCTCAACGTCAAACATCAAGAATAGAATGGCAAACAAGTAGTAGCCTACATGAAATTGCATCCAAGCCTTTCCGCGTGTCGGAACGCCACATTCATAAGCTTGTTCTTTCTGCGCATTAAAGCTTCTGGGCGAGATCAAGTTTGCTAAGATCACGACCACGGCTACAAATGCGAACCCTGTCAACGCTGTGGTGACAAACAAGGTAAAGTTCATAGCTTCGTATCTAATTATTAATATATAAAATCTACTTCAGTGTCGCGCAGGCTATATTTAAAAATGAAAGGAAATTAATTAATTGAGTGGCTTAAACAAGCATCTCTTCCATTCTTTTTTGATCTTTGCGACAAAATATTATTAATGCAGGCTGCAAACGAACAATAAGCCGAAAACGCCAGCCTCTCTAAAGTGCAAAATTAAAAAAAACTCTCCACATAGCTTGAAAATTGAATAGAAAGTTAGTACTAGTTGTTTGCCTTATGGTTGGTCTTGGGGGGGCTACTTCTTGCGAAAGAAGTCTTGCGCTGGGTTTAGTGTCTGTCAAAACAGAGATTTTTATCGCATAAATTTGCGAAATAGAGTGAGTCAGACTTATAAACTGATTTTATGCATAAACTATGACGTTTATAGTTGGGTGGGCATTTGATGGGATCGGAAATGGGATTTTCATGTCTTTTTTCTTAAAAGTGAGGTTTGTGAGTGTTTATTTGTCAAATTGCAGTTAAATGGCTAATTTTGCAACTATGAAACCGCAGATAGCGATAATTACAAGAAACACTTTGGAGGCGATAGGATTGGATAGTATCGTCCGAAAGATGATGCCTAGGGCCAATGTTCGGATCTTTTCTTCGTTTTCAGTATTAGAACAATCTGCAGACTTCTTTCATTACTTTATTTCCTCGGAAACTTTATTAAGTCACGCACAATTCTTCTTCCGGTGCAAGCAACGAACGATCGTCTTAACGCACGGTGAAGAATCTTTGCCTTTGCAAGGCTTTCATACTTTTAATGTGCGGCAGCCGGAGGATGTACTTTTGCGCAATATTCTCCAAATGGCGCAAGCAGGCCATCAGCATAGACCGCAACCTGTGCTGGAAGCGCAAGGCGAAATGCCGCGGATCTCACCGCTTACGCCTCGTGAAACGGAGGTGCTTCGCCTTGTGGTCTCCGGTTTGCTTAATAAGGAAATTGCTGATCGCTTAGGCGTTAGTTTGACGACTGTCATTTCACATAGAAAGAACTTGACGGCTAAGCTTGGTTTTCGCTCTGTTTCTGCGCTCACAATTTATGCTGTAACTCACGGCATCGCTGCTGTGGAGGAAATTTAACGTCTGCTTTCTTGGTCTTTTACGAATATTGTTATTGAACGTGGCTATACTTTGGAGGGAATAGCCGCGTTATTGGTTTGATAAGAAGTCTTTAAGGCTGTGTTTCACCTTCAATAAAGCGCTCTAATTTCAGGGTCTCACCATCAAAGACAGCATAGCTGAAGTGGCTGATCCAATCGCCGATAATTAAAGTGCGAGTCGTGGATGCGAGCGATAGGTCTAGTTCAATGTGGCGATGTCCGAATATGAAATAATTGATGTCGGCGTGTGTTGCAAGATACGCTTTTGAAAAGCGGATCAAATCTTCACGCTCTTCCCCCATATACGGCGGATCGCCACCTGCACGCTCGTGTTTCAGGCGACTGTGCTTGGCCCAGTTGAGCCCAAACTGCACGCCCCATCTCGGATGCAGGGCCGAGAAAAGCCGCTTGCACGTGGCGTTGTGAAAGATGCGGCGCAATATTTTATATTTCTTGTCCTCCGTTCCGAGGCCATCGCCGTGCGCCAGATAGAAGAGCTTGCCGTAGATTTCAGTGGTAAAGCTGATTTCTCGGTGAACAATCATACCACATTCTTGCTCAAAATAGTCGTTTACCCATAAATCGTGATTGCCCGTAAAGAAGTGCACTTCTACGCCTTTGTCCGTCAGTTCGCTAATCTTACCCAGGAGGCGTGTGTATCCTTTTGGGACGACCATACGATATTCATACCAGAAATCAAATATGTCTCCCAAAAGATATACCGCTTCTGCCTTCTCTTTTATACTATCCAAGAAGTTGACCAAGCGGCGCTCATGCGTCCGTCTGTGGGCTATCGCCAGGCTGCCTAAGTGGGCATCTGACAAGAAATAAACTGGTTTCATAGGATTTCGTGTATTTATCTCTTGCTGTGCGCGTCTTTGATTGCTGCACGCCAAAGGTTTACTACCAACGATCAAATTTGAGGCCTCGTTGCGCCATGATGGATAGGATTAAAGCAAGCCTAAGTCGAGCTTAGCTTCATCGCTCATCATCTCTTTGTCCCAAGTTGGCTCGAAAACAACGTTCACTTTCAAACTCTTTACCCCCTCTACGGATTCTACTCTTTGACGTACGTCTTCCATAATAAAATCTGCTGCAGGGCAGTTGGGCGCAGTTAGCGTCATATCCATATCTAAATGACCTTCATCATCAAGGTCAATGCGGTAAATAAGTCCTAAGTCGTAGACGTTTACAGGGATTTCCGGATCATAGACGGTTTTCAATACGTCGATAATGCGTTGTTCTATTTGCAGTTTTTCTTCTTGTGTCATGTTGATCAAACAATTAATCGAGTTTTCCTTCTTCTTGATAACTATAATAGCACTTGTCTGCCACAATAATGTGATCGATAAGTCTGATATCTAATAATCGGGCGGCTTGTGCCACCTTCTGCGTCAAGCGATTATCGGCCTGGCTCGGTCGGGGATTGCCCGAGGGGTGATTGTGACAGATGGCGAGCGCAGTAGCTTTGGCCTCCAAAGCCTTTCCAAAGAGCAGACGCACGTCAACTGTAGTTTCGGTCAGTCCGCCGCGACCGATGAGTGCTTCTGAAACCAACTGGAGGCGGCGATTGAGAAACATAGCGTGAAATTCTTCGTGAGGCGTATCCTCCAATCTTTGCCGAAAGAAGCTGTAAATCTTTTGCGGGCCGGCCATAAGTGGGCGCTGCTCCGCCGGCTCTTCGGCCCTGCGTCGGCCCAATTCGCACGCCGCTAAAATCGTGATGGCTTTCGCCGGACCTATACCGGCATATCGGCAGCGGCTTTGAATATCTACGCGACCTAAACGCCGCAGACTGTTGCCGTGATCATTGAGGATCTCCTTCATCAACACGACTGCATCTTTGCCGGGACAACCTGAGCCGATCAAAATGGCCAATAGTTCGGCCGAACTCAATTGCCTGGGGCCTAATTCTTCAAACTTCTCGCGCGGACGATCTTCTTTTGACCACTGATTGATCTTAAGCGGCATAGGCAAGGCGATTACTTATAGAAATTTTTCTTGAAAGCCTCAAATTCACTCTTGCCCAAAACGTATTGCCGCCACCAAGCACGCAAGAAACCCGTACCA
>JABZGO010000183.1 GCA_015259305.1 Alloprevotella tannerae
ATCCGTTTTGTGCCAACCAATCATAGGCTTTTACAGTCGTATTTACGTTGACCTCTACTATCGCACTGTATTCCCTGACGCTCGGCACGCGCCCATCCACGCCATATTTGCCGGCCAGAATTTCGTCTGTCAGGCGTCGGGCTATTTGCTGGTAAATGGGCAATCCTGATTTAAAAATCATAGTCTGCAGGTTTTTACTTTTTTAATCTAAGATGGCAAAAGTTGCGGTAGCTAAATGCATAGAGTAGGGCTATGATGATGAGCAGCAATACGTTTAAGAAAACAAGGCCGCCTATAGTTCGATCATCATAATCTATAAATGGAACAGCAGAATTTGCGTCTATCATCTGTCTAATTACTAAGCCGACTATTACGAATAGTGAAAAATGGCATGACAATGCAATGGGAGTGGCCCATTTTCTAACACTGTTTGCTACAAACAAACTGATAGCATGTAAAACCCAAAGTTGGAGAAGTAAAGATACGTTCGACAATATTGCTGTAGCGTCGCCTTTTAGAATGTAGTTAAAGAAATTGTCCACAGAAAGAGGAAAAAGAACGCGGAATGGAGGAATATTCCAACCAAAGAGCGCAAGTAGACCCGCGCGCAACTCATCTGCCAATATGATCAATATAAAGTTGACGATAGGAAGTAAGAATGCATAGATGAGATATTTGGAAATAAACTTCTCTAAGTTGGATGCCGGTACGAGTAATTCCCTAATTCTGACTTGCTTTCGTCTTAGATCTTCGTTCATTCCTGAAGGAGCCAAGCAAACAAGGCCTAAAAAAGCGAAGAGGAAGTATATTCCAATCATAGCTTGGGCTTCGTATAGCGAAGGAGAATTGTTGGATGCTTTAATCGTAAAATAAGATGCCAGCAGTGTAAATACTAATGTTATAACGAAAACGATTAGCATTTTCCGGATCAACTTCGACCGGTGCTGAAAGAGGTGGCGTTTGGTATAGCGTAGCCAGCGCTTTGTGTTGAAGTTGTTCATAATTTTCCCGCTATAAGTTGTGGATTTGACGTAACAGCATTGAAGAACAATTCTACGTTGACTTGAGTTTCTTCTGCCGTATCATTAGATAGCATCACAGCATTTCCGCCTATTGTAGGCTGTACAAAAAGCGCATCGTCGACGGGCTCGTCTGATGGCCGATGGGTAAAGCAAAAATGATTTTGGATAGTTGAAATATCCGTGTTAACAACGATTTTATGGCGGTCTACGACGATAATTGCGTCCAGCAAAATATCAATATCTCTGATCTGATGTGTAGAAATGATGACCGTTTGGCTCTCGTCTAAGTGTTGCGTAATGACTTTTCGAAACTGACTTTTTGAAGGGATATCGAGACCATTGGTCGGCTCATCCATTAAGATGTGTTTGGTGCGCGTGGCCAATGCAAAACTCAAGTAAAACTTCTTCTGTTGCCCCATCGAGAGTTGGTCCAGCCGCCTGTCTGTATCCATTTCAAAGGCCGTAAGGCAAGATTCAAGTATGTCCCGACTGAATTTGGGATAAAATGGAGCGTTTAATGCGATGTAACTTTCCGCCTTTATAGCAGGCAATGCTATTTCTTCGGGTACGAGAAACAGATTCTGCAGAAACGTCGTTGTACGTTTAGACGGCAACTCCTCATCTATGCTCAGGCTGCCTTTATTGGGTTTCAACAGGCCTGCAATCAGATAGAGTAATGTGCTTTTTCCGCAGCCGTTCTTACCCAATAGTCCGTAAATCTTACCGGAAACTGCTTGCAGAGAGAGATCTTCCAGTAAGCATTCTCTTTGTTTCCTATACTTGAAATCAAGATGTGTGATGTCTATCATAGAGAAGTTTATATGTAATAGTGTAGTAGAACACCGCAAAAGTAAGGATTCGTTTGTTTTCCTCAAAATAAAAAGAGCAAAAACTTTATCTTCTTCCCTTCATTTTTTAGATTTTGCCTTAAGACAACTTGATGATAGTTTTCCTCTCTCTACTTTCAGGTCTCCTAATCCGGCCGATACTGTGGGTGAGTTCGCTTCTTTTTTAGTAAGGTTTAATGGCGCATCAGCATGATGAGATTGTCGTAAATAAAGTCTGAAAAAACTCAGCAAAGCGCGTGGATCTCAACTGCGAAGTCTTTCTCGCGGCTTTTTTCATCGTGATGAAAAAGATGTACGCTCGTGAAGGTACGTTTGTATTATCACGAGCGTAAGATCGTACGCTTGTGAGGGTACTTTCATAAAGCTTAAGTTGCGTACAGCTTTCTTTGATGCTGTGGTAATAAAACTGTAGGGAAAGGATGAAAAAATATAATTTGGAAAGGTTGTATAAGGCAATTAGCGCGTACTATCTCTGTGATTGCCGAATCTATTTTATAATTTTGCCGCTATTAAAAAACTCGTTATGGATACAAATGAAGAGTTGCGACAGATAAAAAAGGCGCTTCGCACGATGATGAATGGACCTGTGAGTGCTTTGATGCGTCGCAATGGCTTACAATATAAGGTCAATTTTGGCGTAGAACTTCCCCGCTTGGAAGATTTTGCCAAGGAGTTGCCGCATACGTACAATTTGGCGGCAACTTTATGGAAAGAGGATATTCGCGAATGTAGACTTCTGGCGTGCATGTTAATGCCTTTTGAGGTGTTTTCACGCGACTTGGCCGATATTTGGTTGGAGCAAGTGCGTTTTGCAGAAGAGGCAGATGCACTGGCTATGTACCTTTTAAGTCGTCTTCCCTATGCCTCAGAATTGGCTTTCGAATGCATCGCAGGCGAAAATCGGATGAGGCGATATATAGGTTACCAACTTTTGGGCCGTTTGTTCTTACAAAGGTGTAAGCCTTCGTTTCGTGATAGTCAGGAATTCTTAGATCAGGTTGCGTCTGATTTGACTTCAACAGATCAGCGCGTGAGCTTGGCGGCTTATAAAGCCTTAATGCGCTATATGGATTTAGGTCTGGTGGAAGAGCGAATGGGAAATCGCATCTTGAATAAGGCGAAACCGAAAGGAAATGATTAGCTCGTTATAGCCGGATTTAATCTGAAATGAATAATGGTGGGCACCTCCGCTTGGAGAGCCCACCATTATTATATGGTTATAAAATGCTTATCTGCCGGCAGTTGTCGTCAGAACCTGGCAGTCATTTGAAAATCGATCGTATTGTAATAGTGATCTTTCGCCATTCGGTTGTTGGTAAAGTTGTAGTTGAGTTGGAAAATAAAATTCTTCGTGAAGCAATAATTGGCAGAAAGCCCATAGTTGGCCACTAAGGAGTTCCAATGTTTGTTGTGGCGATAACAATCCCAGCGCCCAAACAGTTTGAAGTTCTTAAAAAGAGGTGCACCGACAGCAGCGTACCATGCATCAGCGCGATCGGGAGCTGTAGCATCCGTAACAACACCGCCGACAGACGACATATACTCAGAGCGCACAACCCACTCATCTTCATAATCAACACCTACGCCCCAACGATTGCGCAGCGCATACTTTAGGTCACCGGCTCCTTTGTAAGATTCATTCGTATACTTACCATTCCAGCCGAATCCGCCGATTCTCAAGTTTTTGATCGGACTCACCCAGATGCCACCAATAAGATCTTTGTGGTGATCACGTTCTGCGCGGTTGATACCTTGCCCATTGAAGATGCCCACTTGATAATGGAGCCATCTATGTCCGTCGGCCGCAGGGAAGAAGTCGCCCTGCAACTGAATACCTAAGTCGCGACCGGAGGTGCCTTCGTCACCGATGCGGTCACTAATGGAGGCTAACTTGTTTGTAGCTTGAGAAAAAGCGCCAAAACCTATCACTAAGGGGCTCATAGGATTCTCAAAACCGAAACTACGCTTGAATTCGCCAATCTTAATGCGGGCTTCTGTGAAGCGCTGCCACTCTATAAAGGCATCTAAAACGCGAGGTCCTTTATAGGTGCCGGGCTTTCCTTGCAATTCGATTTGAAGTTTGTA